>CANGFL010000203.1 GCA_947453015.1 Oxalobacteraceae bacterium
GCTGCCGTTCGACTTGCATGTGTAAGGCATGCCGCCAGCGTTCAATCTGAGCCAGGATCAAACTCTTCAGTTTAATCTCTGTTGTGCCATTTCTGGCAGGTTCCGAAGAACCGTCGCTCACTCAAAATACTGACAGGATAAGTTCTTGCGAACCTACCTATATTTTTTTGTGAGCACTTGATATTTAAAGTATTGCGATGCTGCCTAAGCATCATCGCCGCACGCCATCAAGCGCCCACACTTATCGACTGTTAATTTTTAAAGAACTCTTCAGAACAGATATTCGTTGGCTTTCGCCTGTTTCTTTGTTTGCAAAGCGTTTTGTTTGCAACAGCAAAGAAGCGGAATTATGCGGCCTTTTCGGAGCTTCGTCAAGCGGCTTGCATCTAACTTTTTGCAAACGCCGCCAAAACCATAACAAAGCAACTTTACTTCAGTCGCCACCTTCGCGAATCGCTGTGTTCGCAGAGGTGAGCCAAAGATTATGCTGCATTCGATAATCGCTGTCAAGCAACTTGGCGAGATATTTAACTTATCCAGCGAACTGGCAGCCATAAGCGGCTAACAAAGAAATAAATAACTTTTTGGAATTGTTTTTAACTCAGATTAATTAGATGTCCCGGAAATTGGGTTTGCGCTTCTCCATGAAGGCCTTCATACCCTCTTTCTGGTCTTCCGTTGCGAAAGTACTGTGAAACAGCCGTCGCTCATATTGGACGCCGTCTGTTAAGGATGATTCATAAGCGCGATTGACTGCGTCCTTAATCATCAATACCGAAGGCAATGACATAGCAGCAATCACCGTTGCGGCCTCCATGGCCTCTTCCATCAGCTTATCGGCTGGCACAACCCGTGACACCAATCCAGCACGCTCAGCTTCGGCAGCGTCCATCATTCTGGCGGTTAGGCACATGTCCATTGCCTTAGATTTAGACACCGCTCGCGGCAACCGCTGAGTCCCCCCTGCGCCGGGGATCGTTCCTAGCTTGATCTCAGGCTGGCCAAATCGTGCGCTGTCGGCAGCAATAATGAAATCGCACATCATCGCGAGTTCGCACCCACCGCCCAAGGCGTATCCGGCTACGGCGGCAATGATGGGTTTTCTGACTCTGCGGATCTGCTCCCAATTTCGCGTGATGTAGTCACCTTTATAGACGTCCATATAGGTGTAGCCCGCCATCGCCGCAATATCAGCACCTGCTGCAAACGCTTTTTCATTGCCCGTCAAAATAATGCAGGCAATTTTTTCATCTGCATCAAAAGCCAGCAAAGCCTCACCCAACTCGTTCATCAGCTGATCATTTAATGCATTGAGGGCTTTCGGACGATTCAGTTGGACAAGTCCTACTTTTCCGTGAGTTTCGATCAAAATATTTTCAAAATTCATAGGTGGCTCCGCATTGTTCGCAGTGGTTTTCTAAAGGGCGAATTGTAACTTCAAGACAATGCCTTAATGGCTTATTCAAAACACCTTGAGATAGATCAGCTAATTACTGCTGCTGAATTGTCACCGCAATGACTACACTAACCACTTTGGAAAAAATATCTCCATGCCCGCCGAAATTTCTAAGTTAGATGCGCTGCACGACTCATTGCGCCAACTCACGCAACAACTTCATGACTGCGCTCAAGATGAGATCTGCTCTGCTTATGAGCAATTACTAGTCACAGCGGAAAAAGCCTTTGCGGCTGAGCAGCTGATGATGGAGAGACATGATTTTCCAGCGACTCGAACTCATCTGGAACAGCACGCTCGTGTGCTCTGCGCATTGCATCAAGCTCACCCGGCGGTGATGACCGGGGATCACCACCTGGCCATCCACGTTGGAGGCCATCTTCTGCCGGAGTGGTTTGAATTACATAACTCCACATTAGATGCTGCCGTTTCGGTTTGGGCCAGCTACAAGATTGATCCCGATAAGCTAGCTGCGAATTACGGAGGGCAAATGATCAATTTTGTGGCAACGCCAACGAACGAGGCAGCAAGACCCACATAAAAAGCGGCTGCTTCATTCGTCCAGCTAATTCACCAGCCTCGTCACCAAAACCCCAAAAAAAATCTGCCCTGACAGGATTGCGGATTGCGCCCCCGGTATCCTGAGCAAGCACCAGGCGACGCAACGGAGTCACATAATTTGGCTGAGTCGTCGACACAAACACTGGAGCACCCAGTGGTATGAACTGCTGATCAACCGCAATCGATCGTTGAGGTGTAAGTGGCACACCCAAAGAACCTTTCGGTCCTTTGGACGGATCAAGAATTTTTTCTTCTTTAAAAAACACGAAACTAGGATTGGCATTTAACAGCTCCTGCTGGCGCGTAGGATTAGCCTGATACCACGCCTTAATTCCCTGCATCGAAGCTTGTTCTAAACTCAACTCACCACGATCAACCAAATAGCGACCAATTGAGCGATATGGATGACCATTTTGATCTGCGTAAGCCACGCGAATAATTTCGCCGCCAGGTTCGAGCACCACCCTGCCAGAACCTTGCACCTGCAAGAAAAAGGCATCGATTGGGTTATCAACCCACACGAACTCCTTGCCTACCAAAAGATTTTTTGACATCAGCTCGGCGCGACTGAAATACGGCACCACTTTATTTCCTGCGACTCTTCCGCGCAAACGCATGCTCTTTAGCTCAGGATAAAGAACATTCATATCAATCGTAAGCAAATCATCTGGCACGCGATAAAGCGCTGTTTGGTAAGGCCCGTTTCGCAAACGCGCGCCACGCAGTAGTGGCTCGTAATAGCCCGTTGCCATACCTTGCGAGTTACCATCGAGATTGCGCACCTGATGCGGAATAAATTGCGATTCATAGTAGCGCCGGACCATGACTTCATCGGTCGGATTCACCTCTGAAGCCAAACGACAAACTTCTTGCCATTCGATTCGCTTAGCTAGCGCCTGGCAGGTTGCCAACATCGCTGGCCAGGACTGGCGTAAATCATCTTCTGTCCAACCAGGCAAATCAGAAAAGCTCGCGCTACGAAGATAATCAGTAGGTTTTGCAGGAGAAGGTGCGACTACCGATGGCGTTGGCGTAGTAACCGCCACCGGCGCTTGCACTGTCTGGGGCACTGTCGCAGGCGCTGGTAACGACACAGATGATTTTTGAGGTGGCGGCGTCACGCAGGCTGATAGCAGTAGTATGGTTGCCATCGCCGCGAGCGCTAAACTAAAACGTTGATTCAGACAGGACACCTTGTATGTGGCTATTATTTTTGGAAGCAGGTCTCGCATTCGGCCTGTTAGCTTTTATCGTTTGGTGGACCATGTTCTCCGGCAGAGAAGATGACGACTAATCCACGCAACTAATTTTCACTATCAGTGCAGTGTTCGAGGCAGGGAAAGTACAAACTCCGGAATCGGCGACTCAAATTGCTCACCATCCTCCGCTACGCAAAAGTACTCCCCGTGCATCGTACCCTGAGGCGTAGCCAAGGTCGTGCCGCTGGTGTATTCAAATTGTTCACCGGGTTGTAGCAGAGGCTGATGCCCGACCACACCCAAGCCACGTACTTCTTGCACATGATTGTTTGCATCGGTAATGACCCAATGCCGCGAAATCAACTGCGCTGCGATATTGCCGCTATTTTTTATCGTGACTGCGTAGGCAAACACGTAATGTGAGCGGTCAGGATCGGATTGATCCTCGAGATACTGAGTTTTAACCGTCACCGTCATTTGGTAAGCCGCCATACGTAATCGCAGTTCCTGTAATTTTGTTTTTCAAAGAAGGCTAAATCAAGCTAGCCTTCGATTGCACACGAAATCCAGCCAGCTGGCAAGCTCATCAGTAGCTACAGGTTAAAATTGGGAGCTCGTTAACAGGGAATTATTTCATGTCCAAATACCTCATCGCTCCCAGCATCTTGTCTGCCGACTTCGCCCGATTGGGGGAAGAAGTTAAAAATGTCGTTGCAGCAGGGGCCGACATCATTCACTTCGACGTGATGGACAATCACTATGTTCCCAATCTGACAATTGGGCCACTGGTGTGCGAGGCCATACGCCCGCATGTCAATGTGCCAATCGACGTACACCTAATGGTCAAGCCCGTCGACCGCATCATCCCCGACTTTGCCAAGGCTGGCGCCAATATCATCAGCTTTCACCCGGAAGCCTCTGATCATATAGACCGCACACTCAGCTTGATACGCGACCAAGGCTGTAAAGCCGGACTCGTCTTCAATCCAGCGACCCCCTTGCATTAC
>CANGFL010000204.1 GCA_947453015.1 Oxalobacteraceae bacterium
AGGTTGGTGGGATGGGAAGCCGTTTGATCGAATTTTGGCCGATGTGCCCTGCACGGCTTCGGGCATAGTGCGGCGGCATCCCGATATACGCTGGCTCAGACGCCCGGAAGATGCGCGTACCTTGGCAAAGTTAGGCTCCGCCATTCTGGATAACTTGTGGAGCATGCTGCGGCCGGGTGGTTTGATGCTTTTTGTTACGTGCTCGATCTGGCCTGAGGAGTCCGAGTTACAGGCTGAGGCCTTCTGTCAACGTCACTCCTGTGTGCGCCTTCCCGCCCCAGGGCAGCTAGCCCCCTCGTCAGCCGAGGGTGATGATCACGATGGATTGTTTTACGCGCTACTCCAAAAGCCCTTGTTTTGATACTATCGCCGGGCGGCTAGGGCGTGGTTTTTTTACCACTCTGCGATCGCACCCCTCTGGCACATCCGGGCAAGGTAAGAATACGTGGGATTTTTCAGGCTAGTGCCACCTAAACATCAACGTCGCACACTAAGCGTTCTCTGGATTGGGATCCAAAAACTGCTTTTGGGTTTCTGGCTAGGAGTGCTGTGCTTAATCACTGCGTTACCCGCCGTGGCTGCTGAAGGCATTGAATTCGTCGATGCCACGCTTTCAGCTACCGACGAAGGTTATTCGCTTTCAAGTAATTTTTCAGTTGAGCTTACCCATGCTTTGGAAGATGCGCTATCGCGAGGCATTCCTCTGCATTTCAAACTTCAGCTTGAAGTATCTAGGTCTCGCTGGTATTGGCTCGACGATGTCGCCATTAAATCCAGCCGCAATATACGTATTTCATACAACGTATTGACACGTCAGTATCGTGCATCCGTTGATGGCAGTTTGTATCGAAGCTTTGCACAACTGGATGACGTGCTGGCATTGCTGCGTCACCCGGGCCGTTGGCTAGTTGCCGAACCCAACGCACTGAAGCCTGATGCCAACTACACCGTTGCAATTCAATTTGGTCTAGATGTTTCTCAACTGCCTAAGACCATACAGGTGACTGCTTTAGGCAGTGGCGATTGGAAAATGTCTTCAGGTTGGACACGCTTTAACTACAAGGCCGAAACTAAGTGACGCGCGCACTTCGTTATCTTTTAATCGCTGCCGCCATGACGGTCAGCATGCTGCTGTTTTTGTTAGCGACTGTCAGCGACAACACACGACTCTTTGATTCTTATTACTCATGGATAGTGGGTGCCAACGTACTGGTGGGCACAGCATTATTTGTGTTGGTTTTATTTTTGTTAGCGCGTTTGATTAGTCGCTATCGCCGCAAACGTTTTGGTTCGCGTTTGATGACGCGGCTGGTGCTGATGTTTACCTTGATAGGTGTTTTGCCTGGCTTGGTGATTTATTTGGTTTCGGTGCAGTTTGTGTCGCGATCAATTGAATCGTGGTTTAACGTGAAAGTTGAAACCGCTCTTGAGTCAGGTCTAACGCTAGGTCGCAGTGCACTCGATGCCTCACTCAAAGATTTACGTTTGAAAGCGCGCGCCGTTGCATCCGAACTTTCTGAAATGCCGGACTCTGTGTTGGCAGCGCAGTTAGCGCGCGCCATTGAACGCAATCAGTTAAATGAAGCGATTGTTGTTTCTGGCACCGGTCAATTAATCGCCAGCACCAGCAGCGCCTTGTCTAATCTTGTGCCTGACATGCCGACGGCTGCGATGATTTCGCGTGCCAAATCGATGGGCGGATATGGATTAATCGAAGGGGGCAATGAAAGTCTTAGTAGCAGCACGGATAGTGAATCCAATTCACCATCAACCAATGCGAAGGGTGGCCTGCGACTACGCGTGTTGGTCACGATACGCGGTGATGGCTCATTGATGTCACTTAACAGCCAGCCGCGCTATCTGCAAGTCACACAAGCTGTACCAGAACAATTGAGTGCAAACGCAGAAGCTTTGCGCATCGCTTATGGCGAATATCAAGAACGATCCTTGGCGCGCGCCGGCTTACGAAATTTTTATCTGATTACACTGACGCTCACTCTACTACTGGCTATTTTTGCAGCGATGGTGAGTGCATTTCTTTTAGCAACCGATTTAGCCCAACCTCTGCTGTTACTCGCCGAAGGTACCAAGGCAGTTGCCGAGGGCGATCTTTCGCCGCGCCCGATTGCAGCGAGCTCTGATGAACTGGGCACGCTGACTAAATCATTCAACATCATGACGTCTCAGCTAGCTGATGCGCGCGAAACTGTTGAACGCAATCGCAAAGAAGTTGAAGACGCCAAAGCCTATCTTGAATCAGTGTTGGCCAATATGTCGGCAGGTGTGATGGTGTTGGATGATCAATTACGCTTAGTGACGTTTAACGCATCGGCTGAAAAAATTCTGTATCAAAATTTGTGGCCCTATCTCGGTCTTTCTTTCGCCAGCATTGACAGCCTCGCAGCGTTTAGCGCGCCTATCGTTGAAGCCTTCTCTGGGCAAAGTGCACATGCTGCAATGAGTGATGGCGATCCGCTGATTCAACAGTGGCAGCAGCAGATAGAAATTCCACGTCGCCTTATTGGTCAAAAAGTCGATACAGAAATCACGCTACTAGCACGCGGTGCGCGACTACCCGTAGGTACGGGACTCGGTCATGTGGTGGTATTCGATGATATTTCTGATCTGATTTCAGGGCAGCGTTCAACCGCATGGGCTGAAGTAGCAAGGCGTCTCGCCCATGAAATTAAAAATCCGCTGACGCCTATTCAACTATCCGCCGAACGTCTCATGATGAAACTTCAAACCAAGCTGAGTGGCGATGACGCTGCTTTACTTGAACGAGGGACGAACACGATAGTGAATCAAGTCGTCGCTATGCAGCAGATGGTCGACAATTTTCGGGATTATGCAAAAACACCGCCGCCAGTTCTCAAGCCCTTAGAACTGAATCACTTGATTACGGAAATTCTTGATCTGTATGGCGGCCTGCGTGGTAACGAACAATTAATCACGCACTTAGAAACTGATCTGCCCAAGATCATGGGTGATGCAACCCAGCTTCGACAAGTGGTGCACAACTTATTACAAAACGCTCAGGATGCCACGGGTGAATTAAACGGCGAACGTGCGCCGCACATTGATGTGCGTACCGAGTCGATACGCTACAGCGATGCCGATGGCGCCACCCGCATCGCCGTTAGTTTAAGCATTACCGATAACGGCCCGGGGTTTGATTCCAAAGTTATGGCCAGAGCATTTGAGCCCTATGTGACCTCAAAACCCCGAGGTACGGGCTTAGGGTTGCCTGTAGTCAAGAAAATTGTGGAAGAGCATGGTGGCCGGATTGAACTGCAAAACCGTAAAGATGGGCCGGGAGCACGGGTTTCCATACTTTTACTTAGGCTTGCGAGTATTTAATCATTTGACATTATTAATTGCAAAAAATACAATTTCCGTACGAGTCCATCGGATTGAGAAAAAGAGGCGGCAATGGCGAACATTCTGGTAGTTGATGATGAAATGGGTATCCGGGAATTGCTCTCGGAAATACTGGGTGACGAGGGTCACGTCGTAACCACGGCCGAAGACGCTAATCAGGCGCGCGACCTGCGACTCTCGAGCTCGCCCGACCTCGTTCTGCTCGATATATGGATGCCCGATATTGATGGCGTCACGCTCCTCAAGGAGTGGCAACGCGATGGTCTGCTGACCATGCCCGTGATTATGATGTCGGGTCATGCCACTATTGATACGGCGGTCGAAGCCACCCGCATCGGCGCGATTAATTTCCTTGAAAAACCTATCTCACTGCAAAAACTTCTACGCACTGTGCAGCAAGGTTTGTCATCCGCTCCCGAAACCGCACGGGGAACCATGGTTTCAAACAATGGTCGCTCAACTGCGATAACCGACAAAACCGCTATCCCTGCCGCACCACATTCTTTTAATGGCCATGCTTACTCGCCGACACTGGCCACAGGTAATCAGTATTTGCCGCCGGATACTGAATTCCGCGTTTCATTCGAACTGCCTCTGCGTGAAGCGCGCGATGCATTCGAACGCGCGTACTTCGAGCATCACCTAAAACGCGAAGGCGGCAGTATGACGCGTGTAGCAGAGCGTACCGGACTAGAGCGCACTCATTTGTATCGCAAGCTTAAGCAATTGGGCGTGGAATCAAACAAAGCAGCAAAGAAAACTGGATGACCACACTGCGCTTAGTTTACGGAGCGAATCAGAGTCAGCGCGAACACGCGATTAAA
>CANGFL010000205.1 GCA_947453015.1 Oxalobacteraceae bacterium
AGTGCTTGAGACAGAAACGTTAAATGATTTGTTCAAACTAGATGTCATTTTGGCTGCAAGCTCACGATCCGGCATTACCTTAATCCAGTCATTCATACGGCGATATACATAGCCTTTGAATGCGTAGGGTGATTCATGAAAATAAGAAAATTTAAGGGTTAAGAATTCGTTAGCTTTAGCTACATTTAGCGTGTCACCTGATTCAAAACCGGAAAGAAATTTTTCTCTATCATAGTCTTCAAGAATTGAATTGATTCTAAACGGCTTAGTTTTTTTACTTGATTGTCCATCGTTTGCAGGTGGTGGTCCATCTGCGACATGGCGAAACAGATCGAGAAACGAATTAATTAGCGAGTCGGTTTCACTGGTTAATTCATGGTTAAGAGTGGCTAAACACATAGCACATAGTTGAATAATATTTTTTGCGTAATGAGAGTGAAATTCAATACGCTGTGTTGTTAGGATTGTTCGTATTATTTTTTCAACGGCTGCAGGACGTTCCGTAGGGGATAGTTCTGTCAGACGATGGAAAAGTAAAGGAGTAGGTCTGTATATCATCGCCACTGCAAGATCTTCTAAAGGCCAGCGGCTAGCTTCTTTTTCTAAGTAGCCAATATTCTTATCGTTATTTGGGTTGGCTTTTAAAACTTCAAAGAAGATTTCTCGCTGGGTCACTTCGTCAAGCAGATCGCCCTTTAAGACGCTCATTATTTGTTTCCCAATCTCCATAGTAAAAACAAGACTGCGCGTCCGATTGGTTTTGCCTGCAGGTGCTGTGAGTACAGTGCGAATGGCCGCCATAAGCATGTAACGTAATTCACCTGGGTCGATAGCTGAATTATTTTTTAACGAAGTAAATTCTGTCAGCAAGCGTTCTTGAGCTAGCTTGATACAAGCTGGTTTGTCAGCTTTGACTGTTTGATTTTGAGCCCATTCCATCATGGCAATGGCCATGGAGAGGCGACTTAATGGTGACAACGGAGTGAGCAACACATTATCGTAGCCACCATCACTTTTGATGTGATCATCGAACTTCTTCATTAGATCTAGGCGAGCCATTTTTGGACCTTGGCATGTACGCTTCAAATCACCTACTAAACCAGGGAAGCGTCTAAGCGGATGGTGAATGTCAAGGCTTAAATAATTCGAACGGTTGGTAAGCGCAAAATTCGATTGAGCTTTATTGGATGGAATAAAGCTAGCGATTTTGTTCATGATATCGAGCGGAAGTACTGAAATCGCAGAATCTGGTGTGCCGAGTTTGATATGTATTTCTTTATTTTCAATTTCGGATGTTGAGGCGAGTGTAAGGAATAAGCGAGCTTCCATTTCCTCTGGGGTTAGAGGTTTTACCTTCCCGCCCTTTTCTTTCATTTTTGGGTTGTACCAATTCCCTTCATTTGGGGTGCGATCTTCATCATCTCGATTCGCTTGTGATGGCGGGTTATTCCCTGAGCGATCGCTAGCTATATTGTCTGGTGTTGTACGTTTCATTAGGCTCTCCTTTTAAAGAGCCTTGTATGTAACTGAATTTTTACTAAAGTTCCTCGAGAAGATTGATTATGTAAATTTTACATACTGCGTCGGTATTGCCCGCCCACTTCAAACAGTGCATCCGTAATTTGACCTAATGAGCAAACACGCACAGCGCTTATTAAATGATCAAAGACATTGTCATCGCGGATAACGGCTTCTTGAGGCGAGCTGAGCGCAATTTAAGCTGCCTTTGCAAATGACAAGCGGTAAGTCAGCAATAGAACTTTGCGGATCAATCTGTAGTGTCTGGGACAGAAATGTTAAATGATTTGATCAAAGCTGATGCCATTTGCGCTGCAAGCTCACGATCTGGCATTACCTTAATCCAGTCCATCACTCGGCGATATACATAGCCTTTGAACACATTGATGCACGATTTTAACGAATAGTTTTCCGTCAATAAATAATTAATTCGATTTGTATTGGGTAAATCTCCCAGATCAAAGCCCTCTGTAAAATCACGTGCTTCAGCAGTGTCTTTAGGCGGTAGTCCATTTGCGCAGTTGCGAAGTAGGTCGAGTAGCGAAATAATTAACGAGCTGGTTTCGCTAGTTAATTCATGGCTCAGTGTGGCAAAACACATCGCACATATACGAATAATATTTTTTGCGTAATGAGAATATGATTCAACATGATGTGTTGTTAGTATTGCCTGGATAATTTTTGTAACGGCTGCAGGACGTTCCGAAGGAGTTAATTCTGTCAGCCGATCCAAAAGTATGGGAGTGGCTTTGAACATCATTGCCACTGCCAAATGCTCCAAAGGCCAACGACTAGCCTCATTTTCTAAGTAGTCAATATTCGACTCGTAATCCGGGTCAGCTTTTAAAACTTCAAAAAATATTACTCGCTTAGTAGTATCGTCAGGCGGACTACTCTTTAGAGCGTGAAGTATTTTGTTACCTATCTCCATGTTAAAAGCCAAACTACGATGGGGTTTGGTTTTTCTTTCCGGGGCATTTAGTACGGCACGAATGGCCTTCATTAGCATGTCATGTAATTCATCTGGCTTGATCGCAGGATTATTTTTTAATGAAGTAAATTCTGTCAGCAATCGTTCTTGAGCAAGCTTTATGCAATTTGGTTTGTCTTTTGTTAGTGTGTCATCTTGTACCCACACCAACATAGCAATTGCTATAGAGAGGCGACTTAGTGGCGACAAAGGGGTAAGCAAAACATTATCGTAGCTGCCACCGTTTTTAATTTGATCGTCAAACTGTTGCATTAGCTCCAAGCGAGCTAATTGTAAAAAGTGGCGTGTACGCATCAAATCATCGACTAAACCAGGGAAACGCCTAAGCGGATGTTTTATATCAAAATTTAAATAATTAAAACGATTGGTAAGCGCAAAATTCAATTGGGTTTTATTGGATGAAATAAAGCTGGTGATCCTATTCATGACATCGAACGGAAGTACTGAAGTTGCAGGATCTGGTGTTCCGAGTTTGATATGTATTTCTTTATTTTCAATTTCGGATGTTGAGGCGAGCGTAAAAAATAAACGCGCTTCCATTTCCTCTGGGGTTAGAGGTTTTACTTTCCCACCCTTTTGCTTCATTTTAGGGTTATGAAAATTTACCTGTTTATCAGTAGGGTCCTCATTGCCGCCCGGTGGTTGGGTTGAGGCATACCCTAGATGCCTCGGCGTTCCCTGATCAGGTGTAGTTCGTTTCATTACAGATTCTCCTTTTAAAGAGACCGATCTGTAACTGAATTTTTACTAAGGTTCCTTGATAAGATCGAGTATGTAAATTTTACATACTGCGTCGATATTGCCCGCCCACTTCAAACAGTGCATCGGTAATTTGGCCTAATGAGCAAACACGCACAGCGCTCATTAAATGAGCAAAGACATTATCATCGCGGATGACGGCTTCTTGAAGTGCACTGAGTGCGATCTCGGCAGCCTTTTGATTGCGCTGATGAAAATCATCCAAACGTTTGAGTTGCGATTGTTTTTCATCATCGGTTGAGCGCGCTAATTCTAGCTGTTGCTGAACCGTGTCGCCCTTAGGATTTCGGAAAGTATTGACACCAATGATGGGTAAGCTGCCATCATGTTTTTTGTGTTCATACAGCATGGATTCTTCTTGAATTTTGCCGCGCTGATAGCCTGTTTCCATCGCACCCAATACACCACCACGTTCGGCGATGCGCTCGAACTCCTGCAATACCGCTTCTTCAACTAAGTCAGTTAATTCTTCAATGATGAAAGAGCCTTGACTAGGATTTTCGTTTTTCGCCAGACCCCACTCACGATTAATAATCAGCTGTATGGCTAAAGCTCGACGCACTGATTCATCAGTCGGTGTCGTGATTGCTTCGTCATACGCGTTGGTATGCAAAGAATTGCAGTTGTCGTAAATGGCGATCAAGGCTTGCAGAGTAGTGCGAATATCGTTGAAATCAACTTCTTGCGCATGCAGCGAGCGGCCTGATGTTTGAATGTGATATTTCAGTTTTTGCGAGCGATCATTAGCGCCGTATTTCTCGCGCAGTGCGATGGCCCACAGGCGACGTGCCACGCGACCCAGCACGGTGTATTCGGGATCCATGCCGTTCGAGAAGAAGAACGATAGATTAGGCGCGAAATCATCAATGCTCATGCCGCGTGCCAGATAGGCTTCCACAAACGTGAAACCATTTGAGAGCGTAAAGGCCAGC
>CANGFL010000206.1 GCA_947453015.1 Oxalobacteraceae bacterium
ACCAAGCTCGGCGAATAAAAAAGTAATGAATGCCGTAAAAATCAAACTAGCCGATGACTTTAGCGGTAGATTTTCTTCGTCATCATCGTCATCTTCGGGGATGAGTGTCCAGACAGCGATACCCAAAAACATCACCACCAGTAACCAGCGCAAAACGGCCGGGGGAATGAAACTAGAAAATGTGGTTCCCACCAGTGCGGTTACGCTCATGGTGAGTAGCGTGGCGATAAAGATGCCAATCAGGATAGGTAAGCTACGCTGATCGCGAACCGCGAGTAGTAAGGCGAGTACCTGAGTCTTATCACCCATTTCACCCAAGGCGACCACTACGGCTGTGTTGAGAAATGCTTCCATTGACCTGTCAGATTCCTTTTTCAGGCGTGCGTGTTTTTGATTTGAATTCGCATAAGTCAGCGATCAGGCAATTCCAGCATTGCGGTGAACGTGCAAGACAGGTATAGCGTCCATGCAAAATCAGCCAGTGATGCGCATCCATCAAATACTCGGGCGGCACGAATTTCATCAACTTATGTTCAACGATGTCGACATTTTTTCCCGGGGCCAGACCGGTTCGGTTGGAGACTCGAAAAATATGCGTATCAACCGCCATGGCGGGTTGACCAAATGCTGTGTTGAGAACGACATTGGCTGTCTTGCGTCCTACACCAGGTAAAGCTTGTAATGATTCGCGATCGCGTGGCACTTCGCCGTCATGATTTTCGAGTAGTAGGCGACACGTATCGATCACATTTTTTGCTTTGTTGCGGTACAGACCTATCGTTTGCACATACGGTATCAAGCCATCAACACCCAAGGCAGCAATTTTTTCAGGCGTGTTAGCAACGATATAAAGTTTTCGTGTCGCTTTGTTGACCGACACATCGGTTGCTTGTGCCGACAATATTACGGCAATCAATAACTCAAATGGTGTGGTGTATTCAAGTTCAGTGGTAGGGTTGGGATTGGCTGTCTTCAGACGTTCGAAGATTTGCTTGCGCTTTTCCGCATTCATATTTTTTTCTGTTCCTGAGCTTCTTTTTGTAAGCGAGCGCGTTCGATAGCGGCTTGAATAATTGCGCGTTTACGATTTTTTTCTGCGAGCTCTTCTGCGCTGAGGGCAGTTTCATCGTTAACTTCTTTTAATTTTGCGGCTGCTTTGGCAGCGAGCCGCGCATCTTGTTCTTCTTTTTCTACACGTAACCTGAATTCACGTTGATGAAAACGCTGGCGGGCCGCTTCAGCTTGATCTGCTGACCAGGCTTGCCATCCGGTTTTATGTTTAGTGACGGGAATCATGGCAATGCAATCGACCGGGCAGGGCGCAACGCATAAATCGCAACCGGTACACAGTTCGGGAATCACTGTATGCATTTGCTTCGCTGCGCCGGCAATGGCATCGACTGGGCAGGCTTGAATACATAACGTACAGCCTATGCAGGCAGCTTCATCAATAAAGGCAACCGGACGTTCTCGCTCAATGCCATTGACAGGATTTAATGCGATGACCGGTTTACCGAGTAATGTGGCCAACCGCGCGATACCTTCGGCACCACCGGGTGGGCATTGATTGTAGTTTGCTGCGCCCTCGGCGATGGCTTCTGCATAAGGACGACAAGCGGGATAGCCACATTTCGTACACTGAGTTTGTGGCAGTAGATCTTCGATCTGATCGGCAAGTGAGCGGGCAGGGTCGCGCATAACCACGCATTATCCGGCATTTCGCTGACAGCTTGCCAGCGTCACGTTCGGTCTGTAAAAAACAAAGACCGCCCTCAGGCGGTCTTTGTCAAAGTCAATAACGAATTAATCAAAGTCGATCAGTGATGAGCACGGATGAATTCACTAATTTTAGGGGCAATCACTTCACGCCAACGACGGCCAGAAAAAATTCCGTAGTGACCACATTTCGGAGCAGTGAAATGCTGCTTCATCTCTTTAGGGATGTGTGCGCACAATTCATGTGCAGCGCGAGTCTGACCCAAACCAGAAATATCATCTAACTCACCTTCGATGGTGAGTAGCGCAACATCTTTGATATCTTGCGGACGAACGAGTTGCCCTTCGACTTCCCATGTGCCCAGCGGTAGTGCGTGATCTTGAAACACGGTTTTGATGGTTTCAAGATAGTACTCAGCAGGCATATCAAGCACCGCGTTGTACTCATCATAAAATTTACGATGCTCTTCAGCGGACTCGTTATCACCTTCGCGCAAGTGCAGGTAAAACTCCCAGTGACTTTGCGCATGTCGCTTAGGATTCATCGCGACAAAACCAGCATGTTGCAAAAAGCCAGGGTAAACACGGCGGCCATAGCCTGGATAGTTAGGCGGCACGCTGTAGATCACATTGTTTTCGAACCAAGAGAAGGGCTTATTGGTCGCGAGATCATTCACCTGTGTGGGCGCTTTACGTGGATCGATAGGACCACCCATCATCACCATAGTTTTGGGAAGATTGGGTTCCTTGTTGCTAGCCATGAGCGATATAGCTGCCAGAACTGGCACGGTAGGCTGGCATACCGAAATCACATTCAAATTGGGACCAAGGTGGCGAATAAAATCTTGTACGTAGTAGACGTAATCATGCAGGTGAAAAGCACCATGATCCATAGATACCATGCGTGCATCGGTCCAGTCAGTGATGTAGACGTCATGCTCAGGTAGTAAAGTTTTTACTGTATCTCTGAGCAGAGTAGCGTGATGCCCTGAGAGCGGTGCTACCAGCAATACTTTTGGCTGATTGGCCGCCTTAGTGTTGCGACTTTCTTTGCGAAAGTGCAGCAGCTTACAAAAAGGTTTTTCGAGCGCGATGTCTTCAATCACAGAGACTCGCTGCCCGTCGATTTCTACCGAGGTGATTCCAAATGAGGGCTTTTCGTAATCCTTACCCAGCCTAAACATCAATTCGTAACCCGCCGCGATACGCTGAGCGAAGGGGGTATGAGCGAAGGGGGATACGGGATTGGTAAATAACTTGGACGAAGCCTCGGCCCATTGAATTAACGGGCTAAGCAGGGTTCGGTTCATTTCGTGCATTTGATAGAGCATGATGACCTCTTATTCACGACACTGGATTGTGACGCCAATCGATAAATTCCGCAATGCAGCAAATGCAAATATGAAAGATAGTCACACCACCCAGCGTACTCTCAGTGAAAACCAAATCGTAGAAAGCCAGTCAGGGCTCGCTCGCTGCGCTAGTGCTCACTGACATTGGGTTATCGCAAGATAGCACACAAGAATAGCCTGAGACTGATCTTGCCTTTTTGAGTGTAAAAGCCGGCCTTTTGTTATTAATCAGGCACTCATTCAGGGCATCGTTGTTTTACTAGCCAAGAAAATGTCTATTAAAACAACAACCCCGGCGGGTGCCGGGGTTGGTAGATCATGAAGCATGGGCCGTGCGGCCGTGCGATTAGCGTTCCAGATACTGGAGCTTGTCCTTCGTATCTTTCCAGGTATCTGCTTCTGCAAGCGGTGCTTTCGACTTAGTGATGGAGGGCCATTTGCGAGCCAGGTCAACATTCATTTTGATGAACTGCTGCTGATCGGATGGCACATCTTCTTCCGCAAAAATAGCGTTGACAGGACATTCAGCGACACATACCGCGCAGTCTATGCACTCATCAGGATCAATCGCCAGAAAATTCGGGCCTTCGCGAAAACAATCTACCGGGCAAACATCCACGCAGTCAGTGTAACGGCAGCGAATGCACGATTCGGTTACAACGTGAGTCATAAAAATCCTATCTGTGTCTATTTTTGAAATGATGGCAAAGCGCTCTTGTTCTTCACGCTTTGGCGCCCTACCTAATTCACGGCATTGTTCGCAAAGCCTTGTATTTTAAGACAAACCACCTTGCTCTACAAACCCGGTTTAGATGGTTTTTGAATAAGCAAATAAATTAAATGACTCATGTCCCTGCTGTAAAAGCGGTCTTCTGGCCGATGGCGGTGAATAATTTTGTGCTTACGGCCTAAAATTTACTCACGCATGCTGGGCGCTGTAGTTGGGGTTGCTGAGATAGAATCAAAACTATCTAAAAGAGGACACCATGGATACATCTGCAGCCCGCGCGGCTATTTTTGGTCGGATTCGTAAAGCTCAGCAGCGCCCGGTCGAGCCGACTGCGGCCGAATTGGATCAGGTTCAAACCTATTTAGCTTCGAATACAGCGGGTCCGCAGCCTGATAT
>CANGFL010000207.1 GCA_947453015.1 Oxalobacteraceae bacterium
GTTGGTCGCCATACGACAGATGTCGAGCGGTGCGTCCAGCCAGATGAGCGATGCCCACAAAATTCAACAACTCAAAAGCGCGCTGCTGAATCGCTGCTTCTTCCTCGCGCGCAGCACGATGACGTAGTACGGCGCCGATGACTCCCTGATGAGTTCGAACATGTCGACCCACCATGACATTTTCTAGCGCTGTCATATCGCCAAACAAACGAATATTTTGAAACGTACGCGCGATACCTGCGCGCGCCACTTCGTGCGGTGATGAGGGCGAGTACGGGTGGCCGTTAAGTTCAAATTCGCCACCATCCGGCTGATAGAGACCGGTGATGACGTTGAATAGCGTGGTCTTACCTGCGCCGTTAGGTCCAATCAAACCGTATATCTGACCACGTTGAATCGAGAGCGTTACATCAGACAGCGCCTGTAAACCACCAAAGCGTTTACCCGCACCTGAAATTTTTAGTAGCAGTGTCGTCATGCCTTACTCCCGGCAGACGATGCATCTGTTTCTTCAGGTATCAATCGATCTTCATGCCGAGGTGACGGCCATAAACCCGAGGGACGCAACAGCATAATTAACACCAGGGCTAAGCCATATAACAGCTGACGCAAAACTTCAGCCGCAATCCAGATGTGGCCAAACACCATCATCTGCATAGGCTCGACCGTATGTCGCAGCACTTCAGGTAAAGCGGCCAGTAAGATGGCGCCCAACACCACGCCAGGAATATGACCAATGCCACCCAACACCACCATGGCCAGCACAGCAATCGATTCGGTCAAGCTAAACGATTCAGGTGACACAAAACCCTGAAAAGCAGCAAACATAGCGCCTGCAATACCCCCAAACGATGCGCCCATCGCAAAGGCCAGCAGCTTTACATTGCGCACATTAATACCCATCGCCTTAGCCGCGATTTCATCTTCACGAATCGCAATCCAGGCTCGACCCAAACGTGAATGTTGCAAACGACGTGAAACAAAAATAGTTAGTACGCACAGCAATAAAAATAAAAAGTAATAAGCATTCACCGACGGCATTTCAATGCCAGCAAATTTAACCAGACCGCCGCTACCCGCTTCACCTGCAAACGACACTGATCCGATGGTCACTGGATCAATCAAATTAATTCCCTGTGGCCCGTTAGTAATATTGACTGGGCCATTCAGATTATTCATGAAAATACGAATGATTTCGCCAAAACCTAAGGTAACGATAGCGAGATAATCGCCACGTAATTTCAAGGTTGGCGCACCTAAGATCGCACCAGCAAGGCCTGCAACGATAGCTGCCAAGGGAACGATCAACCACACAGACAAATGAAATCCTTGAGTAGCGACATCCGCAGGAAGTATCGCCATCAAAACTTGCGCAACCACCGGAAACTCCATCTGCAATGATTCAATCACCACGGCAAACTGCGGCGATGCAAGTAAGCCGGCGATATACGCGCCAATCGCAAAAAAAGCGATATAACCCAGATCAAGCAGCCCAGCAAAACCAACAACGATATTCAATCCAAGCGCGAGCAAAATATAAAGTAACGCCACATCAATAATGCGTACCCATGAATTACCGAATTGCGACGCAATGAAAGGGAAAGCAATCAGCAACAACACGAACAGACTGCGAGTTGCAAACGTATCTTTTAAAAGAGTGGAGGAATGTTTCATCGGGATTGATTGCTGCCTACGAACGATCCGCTACACGCTCGCCCATCAAACCAGAGGGTCGGACAGTCAACACTAGTATCAACACGATGAACGCAAAAATATCTTGGTAATGACTTCCCAAGACACCCGCAGTCAGATCACCAATGTAGCCAGCACCTAGGCTCTCGATGAGCCCCAATAAAATACCGCCCAACATAGCACCGTAGATATTTCCAATGCCGCCTAATACGGCTGCAGAAAATGCTTTGAGCCCTGGGGTAAATCCCATCGCAAACTGCACCGAAGCATAGTTCGCACCCCACATGACACCCGCTATGGCAGCTAAGGTAGCGCCAATGGCAAACGTAAAAACTATCACGCGATTCGAATCAACACCCATCAGTGCAGCCACTCGTGGATTTTCTGCGACGGCTCGCATGGCACGACCCATACGCGTACGTTCAACCAGCAGCGTCAGTACGATCATTGAGATGGTAGCTAACAACAACAGTAATACTTGGGTTGGCGTGATCAGAGCGCCGAGTATGTGTATGGGCTCAACCGGTAACACCTGTGGAAACGGTAATGGGTTACGCCCCCAAATCATCATCGCGAAAGTTTGTAAAAGTATGGAGACACCAATCGCAGTAATCAGCGGAGCCAATCGCGGCGCATTGCGCAGGCGGCGATAAGCAATTCGCTCAATTAGTATGCTAACGCCTATGCACACAGGAATCGCACCGACGATAGCGATTGCTAGCTGTACGATGCCCGGCAATTCAGGAGCGACATGGCCAATAATTTGTAATAGCGTCCAACCGGCCATGGCACCGATCATCAACACATCGCCATGTGCAAAATTGATCAGATTGAGTACGCCATAGACCATGGTGTAGCCCAAAGCGATCAACGCATACATGCTACCCAACACTAAGCCGTTGAATAACTGCTGTAACAATATTTCCATAGAATTCCGATGAACAGCGTAAGCCGTATCAAGCCGTGGCCGGACGTGGATTCAGGCCCTTGGGTAACGGGAAAGTGACATGCTCTTCTACGCCATCTAAATTACGCACACTACCTATACCCATAGACTTCAGCATAGCAACAACCTCTTCAACTAAAATTTCAGGAGCTGAAGCACCTGCTGTAACGCCTATGCGCTTTTTGCCCACCAACCAGGCAGGATCAATCTGACGCGCGTTATCGACCATGTAGGATGTCACACCATTTTTTTGTGCTACTTCACGCAAACGATTTGAGTTTGAACTACTTGGACTACCCACCACAATCACTAACTCCACTTGTGGTGCCATCATCTTGACTGCCTGTTGACGATTAGTTGTCGCGTAGCAGATATCGCCTTTTTTAGGTTCCGCAATTAATGGAAAGCGCGCCTTCAGCGCGGCGATGATTTCCGTCGTGTCATCTACTGACAACGTAGTTTGCGATACATACGCCAATCGATCGGGGGATGTAACATGCAGCGTTTGAACATCTGCTACGGTCTCTACCAAGTACATGCCGGCATCGCTCTGACCCATCGTCCCCTCAACTTCGGGATGACCTTGATGGCCGATCATGATGATCTCGCGATTTTCTTCACGCATTTTGGCGACCTCAACATGAACCTTGGTGACTAGTGGGCAGGTCGCGTCAAAAATTTTCAAGCCGCGTTCTTCCGCTTCAGCCTTAATCGCGCGAGACACTCCATGTGCCGAAAATACCAAGTGACTGCCCGACGGCACATCAGCAAGATCTTCAATAAAGACAGCGCCTTTACTGCGCAAATCTTCAACGACGTAAGCGTTATGGACAATTTCGTGACGCACATAGACAGGCGCACCAAATTGCGCGAGAGCTCTCTCAACGATTTCAATCGCGCGATCCACTCCAGCGCAAAAACCTCTTGGCTGAGCAAGCAAAATTTCTTTGTCCATGCTTTCTCCCTCAATACCTTTCCAGGCAATCACACACCGGATAGTAAAAATAATTCGCGATAATACTAATAACTCTTCAGGGCAAAATCAAAAACCGCCTTGCCGCTGTCACATCACACCAATAATGCGCACCTCGAATTTTACGTGCTGACCAGCCAATGGGTGGTTGAAATCAAACAGGGCATCGTGTTCGCCCATTTCACGCAGCACACCTGCAAACCGTCCACCACCAGGAGCGGCGAAATCAACCAGATCCCCGACCGCATAGTCTTCATCAGCATCGGAGTTTTCACGCAAGGTTGCCAGCGAAACCCTTTGCAATAAATCAGGATTGCGCGGGCCAAACGCCTGATCCGGCGACAACTCAAAGGTCCGATGGGTGCCTTCAGCTAAGCCTATCAGGCACTGCTCAAGAAAAGGAGCGAGCTGACCTAAACCGATCTGCAGTGTCGCCGGATTTTCTTCAAACGTACTGACAATCGACTCGCCCTGCTGAGAAGACAATCGGTAATGAAGCGTCAGGAAAGACCCTTCGGTAATCATAGGTTGTGGCGTAGTCGGCATAAAGGTACGTCTAAAAC
>CANGFL010000208.1 GCA_947453015.1 Oxalobacteraceae bacterium
AGACCCAGTGTATCAGCAATTTCACGCAGCACAAGGGGCTTCATCGCAACTTCTCCATGGGAGAAAAAATTACGTTGACGATCTACTATCGCTTGCGAGACACGCAAAATAGTATCGAATCGTTGCCGCATATTTTTGATAAGCCATTTGGCTTCTTGCAACTGCGATGTGAGCGAGCCTTCACCTTTGCTTTGCTTAAGGATGCTGGCGTACATGGCATTCACCCTTAGCTTAGGCATCACCTCGCGATTGAGGCTAACTTGCCACTCGCCTTTTGCACGTTTGACAATAACGTCGGGAACGACGTAGTCGGATGCATCACCGGCATAGGCAGCACCGGGGTGGGGATTGCAACAGCGGATTACGGCTTGCGCTTCTCGTAAATCTTCGTCGTCGCAATCGAGTATTTTTTTTAGTTTATTAAACTCGCGTTGAGCAAAGAGTTCAAGATGGTTTTCAACCAACGTCAGCGCCATACGTCGCGTAACAAAAGCGACTTTCTCCATGCGACGGATTTGGATCGCCAGACATTCCGATGCATTTCTGGCGCCTATGCCAGCCGGGTCAAAGCTTTGTAAAAGTTTGAGCGCCACCATCAGCTCGTCAAACTCAATATCCAATTCTTCGGGAAGGCGACCGTGAATATCTTCCAGAGGTTCTTCGAGATAGCCATTGTCATCTAAGGCTTCAATCAGTAACTCCACGAGCGCTCGATCACGACGATTATTGACTGTGACAGAAAGCTGCTCGAGTAAGTGTTCGCGCAAGGTACATTCATGCGCTTCGAGTTGAGGACGGCCGTTATCATCTTCGGGTGCTTTGGATGAGCGCGAGACATCATCAAAACTCCAGTCGGCATCATTGCCCGTATTGCCTTCGTCGCCTGACTCACCGGCTGGGGCGCCCTCCGCACTTGCTTCAGCAGGTGCGCTGACCTCGCCGGAGCCCTCGCCTATGGAATCAGCCGGTGCAGAGAGTGGCGCCTGACTGATAGCGCCATCGCTCAGTAATCGTATTGAGTGATCTAATGGGTCATCCAAACGTTCGAGCAGCGGATTATCAGTCAGCATTTGCTCGAGTTCTTGATGCAGCTCGAGTGTAGACAATTGCAACAGGCGTATCGATTGCTGCAGCTGAGGAGTCAGTGCAAGATGTTGTGATACACGTAGTTGTAAAGTTTGTTTCATCGTCCTCGATTACATCCTGAAGTTTTCACCGAGATAAACACGGCGAACGGATTCATTGCCAATGATTTCTTCTGGACTGCCCGAGGCCAGCACGGCCCCTTGGTTAATGATGTAAGCGCGATCGCAAATACCCAGCGTTTCGCGCACGCTGTGATCAGTAATCAGTACGCCAATACCGCGCTCTTTAAGAAAGCGAACGATGCGCTGAATTTCTATCACTGCAATCGGATCGACGCCCGCAAAAGGTTCATCTAACAAAATGAAGCGTGGACTAGTTGCTAAAGCACGTGCGATTTCTACACGACGTCTTTCGCCACCGGATAGCGACAACGCTTGATTACCTCGCAGCTTTTCAATTTGCAGGTCTGCCATCAGTGTATCGAGGCGCTGCTCGATTTCAGCACGAGGTAATGGCTTACCTTGTTTTTTTTGTAGTTCGAGAACGGCGCGAATATTGTCTTCTACAGAAAGCTTGCGAAATACCGACGCTTCTTGTGGGAGATAGGACAAACCCAGTTCTGCGCGGCGGTGAATGGGTAAGTCTGAAATGCTCTGATCATCCAGTGTGATCTCTCCACCCTCTGATGGAACCAGACCGACGATCATATAAAACGAGGTTGTTTTTCCAGCTCCATTTGGGCCGAGTAATCCCACCACTTCACCGCTGGCGACATCCAGAGACACGTCATGCACTACTTGACGTGCGCCGTAGCTTTTCTGGAGGCTGCGTACTCGCAGCATGCTGGGCAAACTACTTGTCATCGTTGCCTTTATCCGAGCCGCGTGGCTGAATGACAGCTTTTACTCGACCACTTCCAGGCTTGCTTTCACCCGAAACAGAATTACTGACTGAGTAGAATTCAGCACGGCTGTCATACGAAATAAATTCACCTTCAACTTCGTCAGTAATCTTTGAACCATCCAGCATCTTCACGCGCGCTTGTTTGAATAGCTTGGCAATTTCAGTTTTGGTGTCGTACTCAATACGATCGGACGCATTACCTTCAATCCATAAATCTTTGCCGCCATCACGTTTTTGACGAAACCGAGTAGTGCCGCCTGGCGGAGCATATAAGGTTGCGAATTGATGCCCTGCTTGGTCTTGGCGCACCAGCAGTTTGTCTGCATGCATGACCAAACTGCCGCGCGTTAGCACGACATTGCCGATAAAGGTATTGGTTTGTTTGGACTCGTCATAAAACATCTGATTCGCTTCGACATTGGTCGGCTTGTTCAGATCTGCCTTTTCAGCATGTGCTGCGCTCAGCATGACGAGACAAAAAATTAATGAGCTCGTTTTACCTAAAATCGCGATGGAATTTTTCATAAATAGCGCATCCCTTATTAATGCGATGGTTCGTAATGTCCGCTGACTTGGCTTTGTAGGTTCAGCTGGTGTTTGCCGTTATCGGCAATCATGCCAGTTCCTTCCATGCGGGAGGTGCCTAACTGAATCACCACTTTTTTGTCAGTTTTTACAATGTCTTGATTGGGTAAAGCCAGCATGTAATCTGAATCGACGCGTAAAGAATCTGAGCCGCGGGTCTGTGGCCGTTCCAGTATGACGTCATCGTAAAAATGTAATTCTTTTTGGTCAGCGGTGATTTTTGCAGTGCGAGCACGCAGTGTCATGGGATCACGCAAACTGGAATAGCTGCGTACAGACGGTTGCTCGACAGTGCTGCTGTCATCGACTGGGTAATGAATTAATTTTTTGCCGCTGATAACGTATTGCGCCTTACCGCTGACTGACATGCGTGTATAGGTAAAATCTTCAATAAAGTAATCGGGTTCAGTGCGAACGGTAGGTTCACGCGTATCGTCAGCTGAACGACGTGCAATTTCTAATGCCCAAAAGCTGAGTGCTGCCAGTAACGATCCGGCGGCTAGCAGCAGCAGTGCCGGATAACGTCGGCGCAAATCTCCGCTCATGACAGATAAGGCGCGAGCGCCGAGTCATAGTTGTCTTGTGCGCGCAAAATAAAATCACACACTTCGCGCACCGCTCCGTTGCCGCCATGAGCCTGAGCTACATAATGCGCACGACTTCTAACTTCGGCATGTCCATTCGGTACGCTAATAGCAAAACCCACGCGCGTCATTACCGGCAGATCAATTACGTCATCGCCCATGAAACCACATTCTTCCGGTGTGAGCTTTAGGTCGGTGATCATTTTTTCAAAGGCTGAGCGTTTGTCCTCAACGCCTTGCAGCAGAATACTGATTCCAAGATCTGTAGCGCGGCGCGTAACGATAGGTGATTGTCGCGCGCTGATAATCGCAGTGCGTACACCGGATTTTTGCAGTAGCTTGATGCCATGTCCATCGAGGGCATTGAAGGTTTTAATCAACTCTCCTTCGGGGCCGTAGCGCAAACCGCCATCGGTCAGTACGCCATCCACATCAAAGATCATTAGCTTGAGTCGCTTTGCCCGTTCGGTGGAAGTTAAACCTGAAGTCATCGTCAGATCACCTTGGCGCGTGTGAGATCATGAATATGCAGAGCGCCAACCAGTTTCCCGTTGGACTCACATACCAGCACTTGATTGATGCGATGTTGCTCCATCAGCTCGACGGCATCGACCGCAAGCTGTTCTGGACCTAATACGCGTGGCTTTGTGTGCATCACATCGCGAATCAGCGTTTTTGAAAAATCTCTGCCTTGCTCAATGAGTCGGCGTAAATCGCCATCGGTGAAAATGCCGAGGACATGAAAATCATCGTCCACAATCGCCGTCATGGCCATGCCCTTGCGCGTGACTTCGAGTAGCGCTTCAGGAAGCATCACATCGGGTTTGACGGTAGGAATTAGGTTGCCTGTTCGCATGACGTCGCGGACATGCGTGAGTAATTTGCGTCCTAGTGAGCCACCGGGGTGCGAGCGCGCAAAATCCTCTTCGCGAAATCCGCGTGCATCGAGCATCGCCACCGCTAAGGCGTCACCGAGTGCAAGCGTTACGGTGGTACTTGCTGTAGGCGCC
>CANGFL010000209.1 GCA_947453015.1 Oxalobacteraceae bacterium
CTTTTTCCAGCACATCCTGCACCGTTTTACCGTGCAGCTGAGTTTGCCAGCCCTGCCATGAGCTGCCGTCGTATTGAAGGCCTAGCGCTATGCGTTTCACGGAGTGGACTGATCACGCGCGGATGATGCGGCGTCAGAGAAATAAAGAAGACGCGATTTTACGCGAGTTGCTGCAATAAGGATTTTGCCCGTGGGGCCAGTTCACCGTGCTGGGACGACGCGACCTCGCGTAATAAATCACGTGCCCCATCTTTATCACCAATTTCACTGCATGCAATAGCCAGGTCCATTTTTGTTTTAAGCGCTAAGGTCTCGGCCTGAGTATGTGTATGAGTAAACGTCGTTTTCGATGTGACCCCTGTTTGGGTGAAATCGATAACTTCAGCCGTGCCGGTAGACGAAGGTGACCTTGCGGCGCTTGATTCCGCGCGCCCTTCCTGAAGCATGCCATCGAGGCTAATTGAAAAATCAGCGACCGTCGTCGCGGGTTGATCGTTCGAGTTTGAGGTAAATTTGGATGGCATTTGCACGCTGGCGGTAGCGACGCTCATTTCCGCTGAAGGTTCTTTCACTGACTTTATAGGCGAACTGCTAGTTGTAAGAGGATTACCGACTTCCATCTTCTGAGCTAATTGCGCTGCCTGCATCCATTCCGTACCCTGACCATGCGTCAATACGCGTAACTCGGTGGCGAGATTAGTGAATTTTTTCTGATCTTTACGCGCTACGTAAATTTCAAGTAATTTCACGCGTAATGCATGCCGCGTCGGATGAGCCTTCAACGCATCAAGAAGTATTTCTTCAGCCTGCTCGTCACGTCCATAAGCGATATAGACATCGGCTTCTGCAATCGCATCAACTTCATTCGCATCCAATTTACTCACCGAGGGTACAAAGTTGGAATGAAAAACGCTGTGATTGGTGTCTACGTGTCCGCCACCCGCATGCCCAAAGACTGAACCTGCATCGGCTTCCGGTTCGATACGCTGAGATTGTGTAGCGTGGCGGCGTTGGTGACGTTTATTCCGTTGCAACCGTAATAAAAAAAGCACTCCAGCGAGAGACACCGCACCAGCCACTCCTACCCATATGAATGACTCGCTATCCCATTCTTTTGAAAGTTTTGCAAAATCAAAAAACGCTTCAACCTCAAAAAACTTTTGAATTTCGGCCAAATAATCGTTATCACGATCTGCCACGACGGTTGGCTTGCCGCCGACTTTAGTAGCTTCGGGAGTCACAGTAACAGTCGCTGTTACCGCAGCTGCGGGCGCGGCGTTCTTAACCTGCTCGACAGCTTCGTGCGGCGCAGGCGTAGGCTGAGGCTGGGTTGATGCCGATTGATCACGAGTCACCAACTGGCTCTGTAGATCGTGAATATTTTTCTCTAGCTGAGCAATCCGCTCGTTTGATTCAGCCAGCGATTTTTCATTAGCAAGCTTCTCAAGCTCTTTAAGATCGAGTGATTTTTTTTCTGCCGAATCGGGTGCGCTCAGTTTTAGCTGGTCTTTGGGTGCTGCTGATGACTGCTCCGAAGCTGGCTTACTTAGGTTGCCACTATGGCTTTTATTCGCTGGGGTGCTTGCGGTAGCTATTTCTTTCTTAGTGCTTACTGCACTAATTTTTTTTCTATCTGTCGAAGCATGATTGAAATCCCGCGTCTGTAATTGCACTTGCTTGATCGCTTGTTGAGCATCGATGCTGAGCATGACTGAGGACTCGGGAATAGTTAAAACTGCCCCTGCTTTCATTCGATGAATATTCTTTTGATCAAAGGCCTCAACATTTTCTTGCACGATAGCGAGCATCACCTGCGCCAGCGTTGCACCGCTGGGTTGAACGCTAGTAGCTATCTGACGTAAGGTGTCACCAGACTTGACGAGCCTCGTTGTGGGTTGAGTGTCTGATGACTTGGCTTTAGTCAGCGCAACATCTTCTTTAGTAACGTCAGTAACTTGAGTGGCTTCTCTAGCTTGTTTAGCTTGCTCTGCTTGCTTCACTAACTTTGATTTTTTGGAAGCCGCTGCAGTCTCTGCAGCAGATGGGGTAGTTGCGGTGGTTGCGGTGACTGGGGCGGTTGAAGCTATTGGCTCCGCAGCTAATGTAGGCAATACGGGAGGCGCAGTCACTGCAGGAGCATTAACTTGTGTTGAAGGCGGGTCTAACAGCAACGCATACTGTCGCACGCTGCGATTGCCACTCGCGCTTACTTCGATTAACAACATCAAGAAGGGTTCGGTGATGACTTTGTCCGAACTTAAATGTACTAGAGTGCGGCCTGCTTTTTTTTCTACGCTAAGACGTACCGATCGAGCAATCAAATTGTAATCCAGACCCGCTTCAGCAAACATCTCTGCCGGTGCCAACCGAACCGACAAAGACTCAGCTTCTTGTGCCGACAGCACCACCATATCAATATCTGCATCCAACACTTGACCCAAGGCGGAGCGAACCACGACATCCCCCAAACCAAGGGCCAGTGAGTACGCAGGTAGCGATAACAATACGGCGAGAAGAAACAGTCTATAAAGCATCGATGAAAAATAACGTGAAGAAAAGCAAGAAGAAAAGAAAATGCAGAGAGACTTCAACCCGAAGACCGGAGCGGACAGTAGCATTCACGATAAGACATCGCAAGTTAACTGAATCTGTAGCACCATAAAAAAACCCGCTTGTCGTCCAACAGAGGACAAACAAGCGGGTTAGGTTGCGGTTTGACAACTCAACCTAGGATTTTTTTATGCTTCTAAAAGTATTCTCAGCATGCGGCGCAACGGTTCGGCAGCTCCCCACAACAATTGATCGCCGACGGTAAATGCGGATAGGTATTCGCCACCCATCTCCATCTTACGCAAACGACCGACCGGAATCCGCAAGCTGCCGGTAGTGGCTGCGGGTGTTAGATCGTGCATGGACGCTTCACGTGTATTGGGAACAACTTTTGCCCACGGATTGTTGCTGGCAATAATGTCCGAAATTTCATCCAGCGGCACATCTTTTTTAAGCTTGATCGTCAATGCTTGCGAATGACAGCGCATGGCGCCAATACGCACGCACAAACCATCAACTGCAATAGCGGATTTAGCATCCTTACCAAACGCTGCACCTCGACCCAGAATTTTATTGGTCTCAGCGCCGCCCTTCCACTCTTCGCGCGACTGGCCATTACCCAAATCTTTATCGATCCAAGGAATGAGATTGCCGCCTAAGGGAACGCCAAATTGTTTGACTTCGTCGTCACTCATCGCGTGTTGGCGCGCTAATACCTTGCGATCAATTTCCAAAATCGCAGACGCTGGATCATCTAGTAAAGATTTCACTTCCGCGTTGATACTACCAAACTGAGTCAGCAATTCACGCATGTGCTGCGCACCACCACCGGAAGCGGCTTGATAGGTCATGGAGGTCATCCAATCCACTAAATCATGTGCGAACAAACCACCCAAGCCCATTAACATGCACGACACTGTGCAGTTACCGCCAATGTAGTTTTTAGTACCTGACTTCAATGCGTGCTTGATCACATCCATGTTCACAGGATCCAGCACGATGATGGCATCGTCTTTCATGCGCAGTGAGGATGCCGCGTCTATCCAATACCCATTCCAGCCTGCAGCGCGCAGCTTAGGGAAAACTTCGCTGGTGTAATCGCCGCCTTGACACGTCAAAATGATGTCGCATTTTTTGAGCGCATCAATATCGTTCGCGTCTTTTAATACTGTTTCATTTTTAGCCAAGGCAGGCGCTTTACCGCCAGCGTTCGAGGTTGAAAAAAACACAGGCTCAATGTGATCGAAATCTTTTTCTTCTTGCATGCGCTGCATGAGCACTGAGCCCACCATGCCACGCCAGCCAACTAATCCTACGAGTTTCATATCTCTTCCTAAAAAATCAGGACAGTGCTTTAACAACCGCACTACCCATATCAACCGTTCCTACCTTCGTCGTACCCGCTTCGTAAATATCGGGGGTACGCAGGCCTTGTGCCAGTACCTGCTTGACTGCTGTTTCTATGCGATCAGCCTCTGCAGGCAAATTCAATGAGAAGCGCAGCATCATGGCAGCGGACAAAATCGTGGCCAATGGATTCGCAACGCCCTTACCTGCGATATCCGGTGCTGAGCCATGCGAAGGCTCGTACAAACCTTTGCTGTTGGCATCCAGCGA
>CANGFL010000210.1 GCA_947453015.1 Oxalobacteraceae bacterium
CTGTCAAAAAGAACCAATCTTTCTCACCTTGCTTTACCAGCGCGCCGCTGGTGCCGCGCGATAAAGACACCGTATCGTAGGCATAGTGAATCGTATAGGGAGTGCATTCTTCATTCGTCAGCCGGGAAGTACCCGCACCGATTGCGATGAATGGCTTTTTCTTTTCTAAAGCCACTTTAGACATCGCCAGCGCAGTCGCTGAATTCGAACCACCGATCAACATATCAAGACCTTGCTGATCAAACCATTCACGCGCTTTGCTCGCAGCGATATCAGCTTTGTTTTGATGGTCTGCCGAGACAAATTCAATTTTTTTACCATTCAGCATGCCGCCGAATTCAGCAATCGCCATCTTGATGGCCTCCGCGCCCGCTGGACCATCAATGTCAGCGTAGACACCGGACATGTCAGTAATAAAACCGATTTTGATCGTGTCGTTAGAAATTTGAGCCACGGCACCTTGAGTGGCTGCCAACATGGCAACGCACAACAAGCCATTCAGCATGAATTTAATTTGTTTATACAAGTTCAGCTCCCTCATTGTTGAAATTGAAATTTCTTAGATATCGATGCAGCTCATCGCTTGAAATCACCTGATTGTGCTTGGTACGACAGTGTACAACTATCTTCACATTCGCCACTTTGGCAGTAATGTCTATATATAAATTAGACCTTTTAAGTCGATTATTTTCATAGTTATCTTTTTATATCGTTATTTAAAATATTCCAACGTTAAAAGTTAGTTAAACTTCGCCACTATTAGTTGTATAACGCTCTACGCGCGCCGGAGTCAGAATTGCGAATAAAACTACCTATCCGAAGCGCCTTCCGAAATTTTTTGGGATCCAACGTGCAATTATGGCTCGCGGGCGGCCTGATTGCTTTGTCGCTATTGTGGTTGACCATCATTACTGAGCTTGATAGAGATCATCAGCTGCTCATCAAACAAGGCGAAGCTGAAGCCACATCACTGGCTAACAATTACGCAAAACAAATTGATTACCTTTTTCTGCAGGTTGATCAACTATCACTTTTTCTAGCAGCCGCAGCCACTGGCCCTAATCCATCTGACTCGTTGAAAAAATTGTTTGATACGGTGCCTAAAGAAAGCCCGATGAACCTGCTATACGTTGATGAAAAAGGAATAGTTCGAAGCTCACGCTCCAAGGCTGCGCTTAATGCGGATGTATCACAGCTGCCATATTTTGTAGGGCACCGCGATTCAGAATCACTCAAACTTAAAGTTCAGAAGCCTGCAATGGGAGTCGGCTATCTCACTGGAAAAACCGTTATCCGTTTCAGCCGTCGCATAAACAAAAATGACGGTAGCTTTGGCGGCGTCATTTCGATTGCATTCCTACAAGATGAACTCACGAATTTTATTGCTGGTAGCTCACTCGGGTCGAATGATGTCGTTGGCCTCAAATTCGGCATCGGTGAATGGCTAAGCTATCAGACTATCAATCGTGCATCGTACAAAGCCCCAAAACTTGAGCCTTTGTCTAGTGGCACCAGCCACGATCTAGAATCGAATATGCTGGTCAATAATAAACTGAGTGTATTCAGCTCAGTTAGTTTGAACCACTATCCTTTACTTACGTTTGTCAGTATCACGCACGACAACATCATGCAGCCCTACCAAGAAACCGAACGCGCGTACAAACTAACACTCGCTTCAGGAACAGCATTAATTTTATTTACTTGCCTGATCGGTATCTGGTTTCAAATTAAACGTGACCAAGAAAAAAATTATGAAGAGGGTGTACAGAATACTTTCCGCTTAGCGGTGGATGGTGCCCAAGAAGAGCTATATATGCTATCGCAATTTCTGAATCCGGCTGCTGGTCAGGTAGATTTTAAAATCGAAGATTGCAATGGACAGGCCGTTCGTTTATCAGGAGCCAGGCGCTCTGATCTCATCAGTAATTCGATTAGTGAATTAATGGATGAAGCTAATTTTGACTTTACCCGCTTGTTTTTACTTGGTGCAATGGCCAATGGTTTTGCTGAGACCGAGGTGCAATTCTATCGACCAGGCATTAAAGAAGTGCGTTGGTATCACTGCCGGGCGGTTCGAGCCGATCTAGGTTTAGCGGTCACACTACGCGACATTCACGAAGTCAAAGAGAAAGAGAAGCAATTGCAAGCTCTGGCGATGACAGATTCATTAACTCAGCTGCCGAATCGTCATTGGATGAATCAACAACTTCCTGAAATCATACGACAAGCAACGTCGTCAAATAAAAAATTCGGCGTGATGTTTATTGATCTCGATAATTTTAAAAATATTAATGACACCTTGGGTCACCAAGAAGGTGACCGATGCCTGATTGATATAGCCCAAGCCTTACGCGAATCCATACGCAAACACGATCATGTGATCCGATTGGGCGGTGATGAATTTATGGTGCTGCTACTGTCGCTGGAAGACACCAACGTTGTTGGAGAAGTTGCCTCACATCTGTTAACTAGCTTGCGCTCTGCCGGCGAAGGCAGTGAATGGACCACTATGCGCACACGCGCCTCGATTGGTGGAGCTATTTTCCCGGATGATGCGACAACCGCTGAAGCGCTGATACAAGCCGCTGACATTGCCATGTATGAAGCAAAGCGCGCAGGTAAAGATCGTTTCGCGCGCTACACTAACGCCATGCACGATCACTTAAGCGATCGGGTAACTCTTGAGACAGCATTAGAAAAGGCCGTTCCTGATAATCAGCTGATGTTGTATCTTCAACCTCGCGTTGATGCACACAACGGAAATCTTTGCGGTTTCGAAGCACTACTTCGCTGGCAACACCCCGTCATGGGACTTGTTTCACCCGATAGATTCATACCACTAGCCGAAGAAACCAACCTTATTGTCGACATCGGTAACTGGGTTGCCAACAGTACTTGTGAATTAATCGCACGTTGGATGAATGAAGGAAGAACTATCCAGCCAATTTCTATCAATGTCTCTGCTAAGCAGCTAAAAGATCGCGCATTTCGAGAAGCGCTAGAGCGCAGCATGAAACGCTATGACATATCGTCATCCCAGATAGCGATTGAATTAACTGAATCGTCCATGATAGGGGATGACAAAACGACGCAAGAAGAGCTGCGCATGCTGGAAGGTATGGGCCTGAAATTGATGATTGATGACTTTGGAACGGGCTATTCATCGCTGTCCCATTTGCAAAAATTAAATGTCGATGTTTTGAAGATTGATAAATCGTTTGTTCAAGCACTCTCTTCACAAGATCAGAGTGAACCGCTTTGTCAGGCGATGATACAAATTGGAAAAACCTTGGGGATGGAAGTGGTGGCAGAAGGTGTTGAGACGGAAGAACAACTGATCGCTTTGCAAACGATGGGGTGTGATGAGATACAGGGCTTTTTGATCGCGGCGCCGCTGCCGATACCTGAGGCCGAAGAGTTGTTAACTCACGGCCCCTTTTTTAAGCCGATTCAACGATCAGCCTCGGCGTCATCTAGACTGAACGCCGCTTAATACACATTACGCTAATAATTTTCGATGGCTAGTGATCGCTTCACGCACGATATCACTAAATTCTTCTGTATTTTTTTGATCGAGGCCTTCCAAAATAGCTCTACGCATACGCGGCTCCCAGAAACGCTTGATATGGGAGGCGATATCTTCTAGCGCTTGAGTGCGATCAGGCATGCTCTCAAAAAACTCACCAATCTGATTCGCCATTCTAATCAGGTTATTTACGTCCATAGTTGCACCTTTTTATACTCACTTTAGTAGATCAGTCTCTTCGCACTCGGTCAGCATGGGTATACACCACGTAACTCTGATCACGCATAAAACCCATCAAAGTCACTCCGGTCTTCTCAGCTAATTCCACCGCAAAACTCGTTGGCGCTGAGATTGCTGCAATCACACCCACATTCATGATGGCGGCTTTTTGCACCATTTCATAACTAGCACGGCTAGTTATGAGCAAGACTCCCGCAGAGAAATCCTGCTTCTGCTCCGCCATAACGCCAATCAATTTATCGAGAGCATTGTGGCGACCAACATCTTCACGCACAAATTCAATCTGCCCCTGTGCAGTCATCCAAGCAGCAGCATGTGTCGCGCCACTTTGCTTTTGCATGGGCTGCAAATTTTGCATAGTGTGCATGCCATTCAATATCGCTGTCTCAGCA
>CANGFL010000211.1 GCA_947453015.1 Oxalobacteraceae bacterium
AGTTCTGCAGCGTCGTCGCTGGCGTTGATGAGCGCCACTACGCGACTACTTTCCCATGCGTGTTCGGTAGGTTCCATGCCGGGCTCGCCGAACAAGGGTTGTTCGGCATACGTGCCTTCGTTCGCATCTTCTACCGATACTGATAAAGCACCGGCTTCAATCAATGCATCCGATACAAGCTCTGCTTGTTGACGCGGCACCTCAAGGACGATTTCTGTCCAGCTCATCGCAGCCGCTTATTTTTTGTTCGCAAGTTTCTGCTCTAAGTAGTGGATGTTCGTTCCACCCTCAGCAAAGCGTGCATCTTCCATCAACTCGCGGTGCAAAGGAATATTGGTTTGTATACCTTCAACGACCATCTCAGATAAGGCAATCTGCATGCGTCGAATAGCTTGGTCACGCGTGGCGCCATAAGCGATCACTTTGCCCACCATGGAATCATAGTTCGGTGGTACGTAGTAACCCGCGTAGGCATGTGAATCAACGCGTATTCCTGGTCCACCGGGGGCATGCCATGATTGGATGCGTCCGGGAGAGGGCGTAAATTTAAACGGATCTTCTGCATTGATACGGCATTCAATCGCATGTCCCGTCAGCACAATGTCTTTTTGGCGGTAGCGTAATTTTTCGCCAGAAGCGATGCGTATCTGCTCTTGCACCAGGTCGATGCCAGTAATCATTTCTGTTACCGGATGCTCGACTTGAATTCGTGTGTTCATTTCGATGAAATAAAACTCACCGGCTTCGTAGAGAAATTCAAACGTGCCTGCACCCCGATAGCCAATCTTGCGACAGGCTTCGGCACAACGATCGCCAATTTTTTCAATCAGTTTGCGTGGTATGCCCGGCGCTGGCGCTTCTTCGATAACTTTCTGATGCCGGCGTTGCATAGAGCAGTCGCGCTCACCCAGCCAAACCGCATTTTTGAATTCATCAGCAAGCACCTGGATTTCCACGTGACGTGGATTCTCCAGATACTTTTCCATGTAGACCTCGGGATTACTAAACGCTGCGCCGGCTTCAGCTTTGGTCATAGTGACCGCGTTCAGTAGTGCCGCTTCGGTATGCACCACACGCATGCCGCGACCGCCACCACCACCGGCGGCTTTAATAATGACCGGATAACCGACACGGCGTGCCGTCTGAATAATAATTTTTGGATCATCCGGCAGCGCACCTTCGGATCCGGGCACACAAGGAACACCCGCTTTGATCATCGCCTGCTTGGCCGAGACTTTATCGCCCATTAAGCGTATGGACTCGGGACGCGGTCCGATAAAAACAAAACCTGATTGTTCTACCCGTTCAGCGAAGTCGGCGTTTTCAGATAAAAATCCATAGCCAGGGTGGATAGCTTCTGCGTCAGTAACCTCGGCCGCGCTGATGATTGCAGGCATAGACAAGTAACTTTGCGCCGAAGCAGCCGGACCTATGCAAACCGATTCATCAGATAGCTTTACGTACTTTGCTTCACGGTCAGCTTCGGAGTGAACTACAACAGTTTTGATGCCCATTTCGCGGCATGCACGCTGAATGCGCAATGCTATTTCGCCACGATTTGCGATGAGAATTTTTTCAAACATAAACGACTAGCCCTTTGTCGACGCCAGCTTGGCGTTATCGTCTGCTTTCCACGGATTTCGGCCGCGCCCAAGGGCGCGGGTTGCGAAATTAACCAATGATGAACAATGGTTGACCAAATTCGACCGGCTGACCGTTCTCAACCAGTATTTGCTTGATCACGCCAGCAGCATCAGTTTCGATCTCGTTGAGCAGCTTCATCGCTTCAATGATGCAGACGGTTTCGCCCTGTTTCACACTCGAGCCGATTTCCACAAAAGGTGCTGCTCCGGGTGCGGATGAGCGATAGAAAGTACCAACCATCGGTGACTTCACCACATGCCCTGCGGGTTCTGCTGCTGCAGGAATGGGTTCCGCGGCGTGAGCTACGGCTGCCGCTGCGACGGGTGCGGCGGCGACAGGCGGGGCCTGCATCATCACCATCTGGTTTTGACCTGCGGGTGCTCCCTTGACGATCTTGACCTTGCTTTCGCCTTCAGTCACCTCCAGTTCGGAGATGCCAGATTCTGCGACCAGATCGATTAAGGTTTTGAGCTTTCGTAAATCCATTCGATGTCCGTTAGCGAGTTAAATGTGAGGCGGCAAACTTCCCCAAGACCATGGGGTAATACAGTTAGTTGCCGCAGGATAAATGCTAAATGGGCCCTAATTATAGCTTTTTAATGGCAAATTCGATGGCGATGCGATATCCATCAACGCCGAAGCCACAAATGACACCCTCTGCAATGCCTGATACATACGATTGATGCCGGAAGGCTTCGCGCTTATGCACGTTTGAAATGTGGACCTCGATCACGGGTAGATTGACCCCGGCCAGTGCATCCCTTAACGCCACACTAGTGTGCGTCAGACCCGCCGGATTAATCACGATGGCGTCGATACCTTCTGCTTTGGCCGCATGAATTCGATCAATCAAAGCGCCTTCATGGTTACTCTGAAAACAAATCAGGCGTGCGCCCGCCGCTTCCGCAACGCGTCGCGATTGCTCCTCAATCTCTGCCAGCGTGGTCGCCCCATATACTTCAGGCTCTCTGGTGCCTAGCAAATTAAGGTTGGGGCCATTCAATAGAATGAGGTTTTTTGCCATTTTTTAGGCGGGAATTTGGCGAAGAAGGCCGCATTTTCGCGCCAAAAGGCTTTGGAGGCAAGCTCAAATAATTATTGAATTTATAGCCTATTTCCAAACAGAGCTGTACCCGCCCGTAATCCGTGAGGGTGGTTTGGTGGGCGGCCGCAAGAGCCTCTATAAATTGGCTAAGTCAGCCTTCACCTGATTCATGTTCAAACGGCCAAGATACGTTTGACGAACACGACCTTCGGAATCGAGTAGAACGGTAAAGGGTAAGCCGCCAGCCTGATTGCCTAGCGCGCGCGCGATCTCTGTACCCTCCATGCCGGCCATAAGTATGGGATAACTAATTTGGTATTTTTTTGTGAATTGCTGAATATTGGAGGGTGAATCAACACCAATACCTACAATTTGCAGGTTTTTAATTTCAGATGAGTTTTGCAGATCGACTAGTTCCGGCATCTCCTCCACGCAGGGTGGGCACCAGGTGGCCCAGAAATTCACCAGCAAGACTTTGCCGCGCCATTCTGACAATGCATGGGTTTGGCCTTGTGTGTCGGGTAGGTTCGCTTTCATCAGCGACTCTACCGCTAGGCTGTCGGATTTAACAGAAGGCTGCTTTTTAACGGAAACATAAGCGCCAAAGACGGCAGATAAGATGGCAATAGCAATAAAAACCAGTATTTTTTTATTCATTCTGTGGAGTTCTCTTTAATTAGTGTGCGCACGGCATTTAAATCGGCTTTTTCTATCTTTCGGTTGCCGGCTGATTTGGCGATCTGCCGTTGATCATCTTGTTCGTAGAGCGTGAGATGCACCGCTTCCCCCTTCCAGAGTAGCGACAAGATTTCTAGTGAGCGTCCGGCGTGAAGAAAATGATTAGCCTCGGATACGTCGTAATTAAGACCCTGATTTAATAAGAAAACAGCAACATCTTTGCTGCTCTCTGCGAACAGTTGAATGTGAATGTCAGAGTGTTCGCTGGCCGTGCCATTCAGCACGGCTCCGGTCAGGTAAGGCGAAAAATCACGCAATTTTTCCATCATCTCTAGCGCAATCAATCGCAAGTGATGAAGGTGTTCTGCATGCTCTTCGCCAAAGAACAATGCTTGGTATTCGCGAACCTCGGCCTCAATTTCTGCATTATCAGGCAGCACATCACCGGGAATTTTTTGGCTTCCCAAGATCATCTTGGCCGCTTTTCGTTTGGCCGTTCCATAGTCCGCGCCATCCTCTGCAATCATGCGTGCTGCCGCCGCCGCGATTTCTGCGCGCAAGGCTTGTGCATCGCTGGGATAGTTAATTTTCATTGAGTACTTAAGAGAGGGAAGGAGTCGTAAAAATTTGGCGAGCTAACGCAGAAGACTAACCGAGATGCTTCTGAATGGCATTTCCTATCTGGCAGGGTCGGGTAAAATCCGTAGATTACCTTGACCTGTTCATCCATGCATATTCACATTCTTGGCATTTGCGGCACCTTCATGGGTGGCCTTGCAGTTTTGGCG
>CANGFL010000212.1 GCA_947453015.1 Oxalobacteraceae bacterium
GCTGCTAGTGGCGCACCGAAATCATGACCAATCACCGCATCGACATGCCTTTTTCCAAGCGCTGCTAAGAGCGCAAGTAGATCACGTGTCAGGTTAAGAAAATTAAACTCGCTTGGGTCAGCTACTGCGTCAGCCTGCCAACCCGTCGTGCGACCGCAACCCCTGAGGTCAGGTGCGATGACGTGAAAGCCAGCTTCTGTTAATGGCACGATCAATTTGCGCCAGCTGTAGGCTATCTCTGGAAAACCGTGCAAGAGCAATAAGCTTGGGCGACCGGGTGTCTCATGGCCTGCTTCGAGCATGTGCATATGCAGGCCGTTGATGTCGGGTAGATAACGCGATCGAATTTGCGGAGGCAGCGGCAGGGGATTGAGCATAGGAACATCGCGCTTCTTAGTATCGAATGTCTATTATCTATGATTTATAAGTTAAGACCTTCTTCGCATCTATACACTCGATGTATGCATTTTTAAAGCCTCAACACATCCCTTAGTAAGCGGCACTTCGCTGCTGACAGTTGTAGAATCTCAGTCTTTAGTGCGTTGCTAAGGCAATGCTGGTGTTTTAAAGATTTTTTATCGCTATGGCACTCAAATCAACTATTTATAAAGCCAACCTTCAGATCGCTGATATGGACAGGCACTATTACGCCGAACACGCTTTGGCGATCGCCTGCCATCCGTCAGAAACCGTGCAGCGAATGATGGTGAGAGTGGCCGTATTTGCGCTACACGCTGATGAGCAGCTTGAATTCGGCAAAGGTATTTCTGATACCGAAGAGCCTGATCTCTGGCAAAAAGATTTAACCGGTGCGATAGAAAGTTGGATCGAGGTCGGACAACCTGAAGAACGTCGCGTCTTGAAAGCGTGTGGCAGGGCGAATCAGGTGATGATCTACGCCTACAGTAACAGTGCTTCGATATGGTGGAAGGCGATTGAAAGCAAGCTTGCGCGCGCAAAAAATTTACAAGTGGTCCAAATCGCTGCTACCACAGCTTCTGAACTTGAAAAGCTTTGCCAGCGCAACATGCAGCTACAAGTCACTATTCAAGATGGTGAGGTTTGGATGCGGGATGCCGAATCGGCGGTTAAACTAGAAATGACGATTCTTAGGCCGGCTGGGTAGTCGTTACATAAAGCCAACACAGGGTGTTGCTGCGCGTGGCGTCACGCGCTACAATTATGTATGATTCGAAGTTTCAAACACAAAGGTGTTGAACGCTTTTTCCGATTGGGCTCCCGAGCAGGGATTCAGTCCTCTCATGTGTCGCGTTTGTCTAGGCAGCTATCTGCGCTCGATGCTGCTAAGCGACCAGAAGATATGAATCGCCCTGGTTGGGACTGGCATTCACTGAAGGGCAATCTTTCTGGGCACTGGTCGGTGAGCGTCAACGGAAATTGGCGTCTGACGTTTAGGTTTGAAAATGGCGATGCCATTTTGGTTGATTACCAAGATTACCACTGAGGTCCACATGAGTTCTATGTTTAATCCCCCACACCCTGGCTTAACCCTACGAGATGATATTCTGCCGGCATTAGAGTTGCAGGTTGGTGAAGCAGCTGCCCACTTGGGTGTCGATCGTACGACTTTATCCAAAGTACTTAACGGTCGGGCTTCTATCAGCCCTTCAATGGCGCTTCGAATTGAGCGCTGGCTAGGACGCGACCATGGAGGTGCCGCTGAAGTTTGGTTGGCACAGCAGGCGGCGTACGACCTGTGGCAGGCACGGCAATCGATCAAGGCGACCAAAGGATTATCTGGGGTTAAGGCACTCAAATTACAGTCTGCCTAACGGATGTAGGTCGAACTTCAAAAAAATAATAAATTTAACTCGGGACTAGCTATGCAATCAATCGGAAAAATGATGGAGCGTCCGTTGCTGATTTCAGCAATTCTTGAGCACAGCGCCGATCAGTTTGGTCAACAGATTATTGTTAGTCGTGAGACGCACGGACCGTTGCATAGATATACCTTTGCCGACATGGCGAAACGGGCTAGGCAATTGGCGAATACCTTAAGCAGTTTGGGTCTTAAGGCGGGCAGTGTGGTGGGATCAATCGCTTGGAATAACTACAGGCATTTAGAGTCGTATTACGCTGTATCCGGCAGCGGCATGGTTATGCATACATGCAATCCGCGCCTACATCCTGATCAACTCGCCTACATCATCAATCACGCTGACGATGAGGTTGTACTGTTTGATAGTACCTTTGCGCCACTGATTAAAGCTATCGCTCCCCATTGTTTGAAAGTGAAGCATTGGATTTGTCTGAGTGACAAAACCAACACGCCTGCGGTGGAAGGCATAGACGTAAAAAATATTGACGATCTGATTGCCCCACATAGCCAATCATTTCATTGGCCCGATTTAGATGAAAAGTCCGGCGCAGCCTTGTGCTATACCTCAGGCACAACGGGTAATCCTAAGGGGGTTCTGTATTCACACAGAGCGATTGCATTAAGTGCGTTGTCTACCTGTTTGCCTAATGTCTTGAGTATTTCTTCGCAAGAGGCCGTGTTGCCGGTTGTGCCTATGTTTCATATCAACGCTTGGTGTTTGCCGTATGCCACGTTAATGGCTGGAGCGAAGTTAGTTTTACCTGGCCCTAAGTTAGATGGAGCTAGTTTGTACGACTTAATGGAATCTGAGAAGGTCACGATTAGCGCCGGTGTGCCAACGATTTGGATGGGGCTGATACAGCACTTAGAACAAAATAATCTGAAGTTTTCAACGATGCGCAGAACAGGTGTGGGTGGTTCTGCTATGCCTAGAGCCTTGATTGCTAAGTTCAATGATGTATACAACGTCGATGTGCGTCATGGCTGGGGTATGACTGAAACCACCGCGATTGCGACGATGAGTAACTTAAGCGACAGCGAAATGGAATGGCCTACAGATAAGCGTCATGAGCTCGTTGCCAAGCAAGGTAAATCAGTCTTTGGCGTCGAGCTAAAAATTATTGATGAAGACGGCAACTCGCTACCCAGAGATGGAGTGGCGCAAGGTGAGTTGATGGTACGAGGTCAGTGGATCGTCGAGAAGTACCACAAAGCTGATAAAACAGCGCTTGTTGATGGCTGGTTCCCAACCGGTGATATCGCAACTATCAGCCCTGATGGCGTTATGCAAATTCGAGACCGTACAAAAGACGTTATTAAGTCTGGCGGTGAATGGATCAGTTCGATTGATCTAGAAAACGCAGCTGTCGCTCATCCGGATGTTGCGATGGCTGCGGTTATTGGAGTGAAGCACCCTAAATGGGATGAGCGTCCTTTACTGTTGATTGTTCCCAAACCAGAAAAATCACTAGAGAAGCAGCAAGTGATCGATTTTCTTTCTGAGCGTGTCGCTAAATGGTGGGTGCCCGATGAAGTGATTTTTGTGCAGTCGTTGCCGGTGGGTGGAACGGGCAAAGTGCAAAAGGGTGATCTCCGTTTGAAATACGGAAGTATTTTTACCGATTAGATAGGTTGAATCTAAATCATTACCTTTGTATTTTTGATTGATGGTTTGATCAATAAATTACCTAGGCGGGCGCCCTGTAGCTAATCGACCATCTGCGCGTGCGGTCAAGTAGGTATACAGATCAAGGATATGCGCATTCACCGCTGGCTCACCTTGCCATGCAGGCATTTCAATCGGCGGCTCTTTGAGGCGCAATATATCGTCAATGCGGGTATCGACAGTTGATTGGTTGGAGGATGTTTTGCCCAACCCATTGCCGAGGTCATAGCGCTTCAATACCGATTCAGCGAAATGTCGCGCGCTCATCTCCCGAACGAGAGGCAGTAAATCGGGTGCTCGATCACCACCGGTAGCGGCTGAGCTGTGACAACTTGCACACTTACTCTGAAATACGCGCCAGCCCGCATACAAATCACCTTCTAGCGGTGGCGGTGGTTTGAGTTCACGTGCTGGTTTCGCATTGATGAATTCCATCGTGCAGCCGACCAGCAGTAGAGTGAGCAGCAAAGTCAGTGGCCATGTAAGCGGTAGATAACGAGTTATTTTCATACGTAGGTAATTAGTAGTTTTTCATTTCATTCGAAGGTTTTATCGTTGAATGAAAGCGGCTATTCCTCGGAGTGCTCGTTTTCTTTATCTAACGCGGCTATACCATCAACCCCGCCTTCAGCCGCA
>CANGFL010000213.1 GCA_947453015.1 Oxalobacteraceae bacterium
GACCAAATATTTACCATATCGATCGCCGCTTGTTCGCGATGCTCGGACGCTTCTAGTAGCAAAGGCGATACCTTCATAGGATAAGCCGTTCCTACCAGTGCAACTCCAGCTACTAATGCTTTCGCTCGGTTAGCTGTTTCAAGCGCGATTAACGAGCCCATGCTGTGTCCGATTAATACTGCGCGCTGTACACCGACGCTTTGTAATAAAGCATTCAACCAGTCAGCCATCGCTTCCACCGTGTTTAACGGTTGACCTTTGCTACGGCCATGACCGGGCAAATCAACCGCCAGCACAGAGAATCCATGGTGCGCGAAGTAGCGTGTTTGCAGCGCCCAAACTGAGTGATCATTTTGGGCGCCATGAATGAACACAGCCGTAGGTAGTTGCGCATTGAACGCCTTACCACCGGTGTAGGCATACGCGGGTTGTGAGTTGATAGTGATGATCACGATTACGCTCCTTTCTGCGCAGCTTTCAAGCCGCGTTTCAGGTCGTCGATCAAATCATCCACATCTTCTAAGCCTATCGATAAACGCATCGTTCCTTCAGTAATTCCCGAGGCAGCCAATTGATCATCCGGTACACGGAAGTGAGTGGTTGATGCGGGATGAATTACTAGCGATTTGGCATCGCCGACATTTGCCAGATGCGAGAAAACAGATAGTGCTTCAACAAAGCGTCGACCTGCAGCACGGTCACCTTTTAGCGCAAAAGAAAATACCGCGCCACAGCCCTTGGGTAGCAAACGTTTTGCTAAAGCATAATCAGGATGTTCAGGTAGCTCAGGATATGAAACAGAAGCAATCGCAGGTTGCGATACAAGAAATTCCACGATCTTGCGAGCATTAGCCACATGGCGATCCATGCGTAAGCTGAGTGTTTCTATGCCTTGCAAAATAGCGAAGGCATTGTGTGGGCTCATCACCGCACCAAAGTCACGTAGGCCTTCGCGTCGTGCACGCAAAGAAAATGCGCCTACCGTTGATTCTTCAGTAAAGACCATGCCATGAAAACCATCATACGGCTCGCATAGTTCAGCAAAGCGCCCTGTTTTTTCATAGGCTGCTTGCCAATCGAAAGTGCCACCATCAACTAACAAACCACCAATTGCTGTGCCATGCCCGCACAAAAATTTAGTGGCGGAGTGATAGATCAAATCAGCACCATGATCTAAAGGTTTGAGTAGGTAAGGTGTAGTAAAGGTCGAATCCACCATTAATGGCACATGGTTCTCGTGCGCGATCTGTGCAACGGCTTCGATATCGAGTACATCTAATCCGGGGTTGCCCAAGGTCTCTGCAAATAAGACTTTGGTGTTTGGACGAATATTAGTTCGCCACGCATTCATATCGCGTGGGTCAATGAAGGTCGTCTCAATGCCAAATCGTTTCATGGTGTAGCCGAGCAAATTTTGCGAGCCGCCATACAGTGCACGTGAAGCGAGTACGTGTGAGCCAGCACCAGCGATAGTGGCTAAGCCAAGATGCAAGGCGGCTTGTCCGCTAGCGACGGCGATGCCAGCGACGCCGCCTTCGAGTGCAGCGATACGTTCTTCTAGAACGGCATTGGTTGGGTTCGAAATGCGCGAATACACATGGCCCGATCTCTCCATATTAAATAGCGAGGCGGCATGATCTGAATCACGAAACACAAACGATGTCGATAAGTAGATCGGGGTTGCCCGTGCACCGGTAGTCGGGTCGGGGGTGCTGCCTGCGTGCAATGACAAGGTATCAAAGCCGGGATATCGTGGTTCGCTCATGGCTACTATCTCAGGGGTTCGCTAGGAAAGATCTGCAAAATGGTGCGGATTATGGCGCGCCAGCATAGTTACTGAAGCGACTGCTGGCTCAATGCAAAAAAGAATTATAGGCTGACTCACCCCAGCGACCCCATCACTTCAGCGCGGGCTCTGGCTTTTTTGCTAAGCCTGGGCTACAGTCCTTCTATAAAAATAGTCATGGGGGAAGCAATGAAAGTTTCCGAAATTCTTAAGGTCAAGGGCAATATTCTGTTTACGGTCACGCCGGAAACGCTATTGTTAGACGCCATTGATACCCTGGCCGAAAAAGATGTCGGATCACTCGTGGTGATGAAGAGCGGCGCCTTGGTCGGGATGCTTAGCTTTCGAGAAGTCATGAAAGCCGTGCATGCAAGTCGCGGAAACATCTCAGGCACGGTGGGTGATTACATGGATCGCGATATGTTTACTATATCGCTTGATACTGATTTGAATGACATACGTCGTATGATGCTAGAACATCATGCACGCTATGTTCCTGTAGTAGATGGAACGATGCTGATGGGTGTGATGTCGTTTTATGATGTCGCTAAAGCGGTTTTTGAAGAGCAGAATTTTGAAAACAAAATGCTCAAAGCCTATATTCGTGACTGGCCATCTGAGTCAGAAAAAGAAGGGTAGTCTCGCGTGAAATCAGGGCAGTTCTCTTTACTTGTTCAGGCACGGTTTGGCCCTTTTTTTGGTGCTCAATTTTTGGGCGCTTTCAACGATAATTTATTTAAGACGGCGTTAGTCACCGTCATCACCTTTGATGCCGCGTCATGGACATCCATGAATGTCGGGCTACTAAATAATTTAATTGCAGGATTGTTCATTTTGCCTTTCGTATTGGCATCCGCTACGGCTGGTCAACTCGCAGACAAAATCGATAAGGCGCGTTTGATGCGCATCATCAAGCTCATCGAAATTTCAGTCATGTTGGTGGCAGCGGTCGGCTGGTATACGCATGCTTTATGGATATTAATTCTTGCCGTTGTGGGTATGGGTTTGCATTCGGCCCTATTTGGTCCGGTAAAACATTCCTATCTTCCGCAGCATCTTGAAGTGAGTGAATTAGTCGGCGGTAACGGCATGGTTCAGATGGGCACCTTTGTCGGTATTCTGACTGGACAACTGCTAGGGGCATCACTGGTCAGTTGGGGCCCGATTGGTGTGCACGTCATCATTTGGTCGACTGTCGTGGTAGCGGTTCTGGGCTTATTGTTTACGCTGTTTGTGCCGCATACACCAGCGCCCGAACCTGAACTCGTTATTAGTCGTAATCCTTTTCCTGAGATGGCGAACAATCTTAAATTCGCCGCAAGTCGCAGCGATGTGTTCATCGCTATGTTGGCTAATTCTTGGTTTTGGTTTTTTGGTGCGATGTTACTCGCGCAGTTTCCTGTTTTTGCGCGTGATGTGTTGCATGGAGAGCCGGAAATCTTTGCTTTACTACTCACCGCGTTTTCATTGGGCATCGGTGCTGGTTCACTTATGTGTGAACGTTTGTCGGCATGCACCGTACAGTTAGGACTCGTTCCACTAGGTGCAATCGGATTATCTGTATTTGGTATCGATTTGTATTTTGCAGGAAGTCAGACCATGTCTGCATCGCTCAGTGCAGCCGATCTGATGCTCGGTGAGCATTTCCGAATTTTTATGGATTGCTTGTTGATAGGGTTGTTTGGTGGTTTGTACGTGGTGCCACTTTTTGCACTCATCCAGACCCGTGCTGAGCGTTCGCATTTGTCGCGCATTATCGGTGGGATGAATATTCTAAATGCCGTATTTATGGTGTCAGCCGCTCTCATCGCGATGCTGCTGTTGAGCGCTGGACTGTCGGTAGTTGATATTTTCGGTTTCACTGCGATTCTTAATTTGGTGCTGTTAGTTGTTCTTTGTCTAAAGCAGCCTGAATATCCGCGCGCCTTAGTATCCTGGGTGCTAGGTCTGGTAAAGAAGCGCCCGCTGGTAGAATGACGTTTTTGGCGGGTATTTCTTACTCGCCTACTTCAATTTCATTGATCTCATCATGTCCGGTAATACGATAGGCCAGCTTTTTTGCGTGACCACCTTTGGCGAATCTCATGGCCCGGCGATAGGCTGCGTGGTCGATGGATGTCCTCCGGGCATGCCGTTATCTGAAGCCGATATTCAGCCTGAGCTTGATCGTCGCAAACCGGGTACCTCGCGCCACGTTACTCAGCGTAAGGAATCCGATACGGTTGAAATTCTCTCCGGCGTGTATGAAGGTAAAACGACCGGCACACCCATTGCTCTGCTCATTCGCAATGAAGATCAGCGCAGCCAAGATTACGGCAATATTGTTGATCGCTTTCGTCCCGGCCATGCTGATTA
>CANGFL010000214.1 GCA_947453015.1 Oxalobacteraceae bacterium
ACGCGGCAGTCGACCGAGGTACAAAATCACCCCAGTCGAAAACCACCAGACAAACAGCGTGAACGCTGCAGGAAGTAAATACTGGCTCATTACAAACGTAAAGCCTATGCAGTATTAATACACCACGACGACGTCGCGAAAATTTACCAGGCAGGCACCATGCGCGCTGTATCAGGCAAACGATTAGATATCACCGGAATAAAGAACATGCGCGCAAACACGGCAGCACCCGCCACACTCCAAAATGCCTTACGCGCATAACCGAGCACACCACCTGCGGCCATACCTTCTTCTGCACGCTGCGAGCAGGCAAAGAGGCGATCACAATTAGCGCGGAAGGCGGGGTGATCGATATCCAGCAAAATCGGAAAGACTTGTTTCGTAATTTCATTCGTAATGCGGAACACATCGAAATCGTACTCAGTCGGCTCCAGACCCATCGCTTGTTTTAATTCAGGGCGTGTATGGTCACGCACATACATGGTGGCGTATACAGCCAACAAGAAGAAGCGTATCCACAGTACATTCCCGCCGCGTAGCAAATTCGGATTAGCGCGCATGATCAGCGCAAACGATTCACCATGACGGAATTCATCATTACACCAGCGCTGAAACCAGCGGAAAATAGGATGAAAACGTTTCTCAGGATGTTTTTCCAGCTGACGGAAAATACGAATGTAGCGCGCATAACCAATTTTCTCGGACAAGTACGTCGCATAGAAAATATATTTAGGCTTGAAGAAAGTATATTTTTTAGTGCGCTTTAAATCACCCAGATCAATACCCAAACCATAATCTTTAAGCGATGAATTGATGAAGCCTGCATGACGTGATTCATCACGCGCCATGTATTCCATCAATTGTTTAATATCAGGATTAGTCACATTGCGTTTAATTTCGTTGTAAAGCACGCAACCTGAAAATTCCGATGTCAACGAACTCACCAGAAAATCTAAAAATTCTTGACGTAATTCAGGCGACATTTTTGCAGCGAGATCGCGCGCCTCATCAGCGAACGTAGCATCACGCTGAAAGTGATCGTGATTATTATCACCTTCATATTCAGCCATCATGGCGTCCCACTCAGCGCGTACAGGCTCAATATTGAGCTTATCCATCGCATCAAAATCAGTGGTGTAGAAACGCGGCGAAAAAATTGTATTGGTGACCGCTTTGCGGTTGGCATCCGCTACTGAATTAATTTCATCGACTGTGTTTTTCATGATTCGCTCCCTCGACTTCAATCGTCTCTTATGGACTTTTATGGGCTCTAGTAGACTATTTCAGGTCTTAAAACAGAATGGAAATTTCCATCACTTTTTTAGTCGACGACTAGCTGCATCGCCTGCGAAGTGTAAAACCCACTAGAAATTTTTTCGGTTTTACCAGTCTTCCAGCCTACTAACTTAGCTGCAATGGCGATTTCATCACGCAGTGCAGATTCAGATACAGGCTCAATGAAAGGGGCACGATCGCCGCGTGGAAAAATACGGCCCACACGTATCATCGTCGCCAAAATTGGATTGCTCGGAGCGAAAGTAAACAAAATCGAATGCTTGGTACGTTGTGCTAATCCGCCCAGACCTTGAACCATGTCATGTTTTTCGTAATGGATCATGGAGTCCATCGCCACCACATGATCAAAGCGACCATAACTAGTCGATAGCATGTCGCCGGCGATAAATTCTAATTTGCCTTTACCCAAATCTTTCGGCATACGTTCGCGCGCCAGCTGTACTAAGGTCGGTGACAAATCAATCGCAACAACTTCAGCACCACGCTTAACCAACTCCACTGCCAAGGCTCCGGTACCACAACCTGCATCTAGAATGCGACAGCCATGTAAATCTTCCGGCAGCCAGCTCAGCAAGGTTTCGCGCATGCGATCGCGGCCAGCGCGTACCGTTTTGCGAATACCAGAAACTGGCGCATCAGACGTTAACTTGGCCCATTGATCTGCAGCGGTGCGATCAAAATATTCTTCCAGCCTGTCACGCTTTTCCTGGTACGTGGAGTTGTCCATCATGTCCCCTTTCTGGGGTGCTTAATCGGTTAGTAGTGAATATCTAAATGAACAGGGATCAATCAAATCCGAGCAAATCAAAAATATCGCGATCTTTCATAGGCTGACAGATCAATGGCTCGGTACCCGCCCACAAACGTGCTGCTAATTGCATGTATTCGTTTTGCACCATGCGCACATCCGGTGAATCATCCATCTCAAACAGCGTGGCTTTTTTCAAACGGCTCTGACGAATAATGTCGAGAGATGGAATGCGCGCCATGGTTTGCAAGCCAATTTGCGCATTGAATTTATCAATTTGATCGGTGGCATCTGAACGATTGGCAATCACACCACCCAAACGCACGTTGTAATTTTTTGCTTTAGCACCGATGGCTTGCACAATACGATTCATCGCGAAGATGGAATCAAAATCATTCGCTGTAACAATCAATGCACGATCAGCGTGCTGCAATGGCGCTGCAAAACCACCGCACACCACATCACCGAGCACATCAAAAATCACCACATCGGTGTCATCCAACAAATGATGTTCTTTTAGTAGTTTGACTGTCTGTCCAACCACATAACCGCCACAACCAGTACCTGCTGGTGGGCCGCCAGCTTCTACACACATCACACCGTTGTAGCCTTCGAATACAAAGTCTTCGACGCGTAATTCTTCACTATGAAAATCCACCGACTCCAATACGTCAATCACGGTCGGCATTAATTTTTTAGTCAGCGTAAATGTGGAGTCATGTTTAGGGTCGCAACCAATTTGCAGAACGCGCTTACCCAGCTTGGTAAACGCCACTGACAGATTTGACGACGTCGTGCTTTTGCCGATGCCGCCTTTGCCATAGATGGCAAACACTTTGGCGTTACCTATTTTCATGCTGGGGTCGAGCTGCACTTGCACGCTGCCCTCACCATCAGCGCGGCGATCACGCTTGATTTCACTTACGGGTACGGTCGCTATATTCATTGCTTGACTCCTCGGTGTGACTTTCCTGTCGGTAGGACAGTTCTTTTTTATTCGCTACTTTTATTCGCTACTTTTTTCACTGCTCTTGTTCAGATCACTGCTTTAGTGCATCAACGTCCGTAGTGCGCTTTCGCGTCATACAAGGTTTCTATCGTGATGTGCATTACGCCAGCATCTTTTGCATAGCGCTCGGTATTACGACGGGCTTTACCGCGCACAAAAAACGGAATTTTTTGTAATTCTTTTTGCGCATCAGCGGTCCAACTGGGTTCTTCATCCGCCGTGCTCGCTGAAGCAGTTATCGTCTCAGGCACGACAATCGGCTCACTCACCTCAGTGGTAGCTTTCGGTGCACCTGCTTTACCTAAGTGCGATGGCGCTGCGCCTTCGTGGAATTCAAAGTCATCTTTGAACATGCCCAGCAAATGTTCTTCTAAGCCCATCATCAAAGGATGAACCCAGGTATCAAACAACACATTCGCACCTTCAAAACCCATTTGCGGTGAATAGCGTGCTGGGAAATCTTGTACATGCACAGGCGCAGAAATCACCGCGCATGGCAGTCCCAAGCGTTTAGCAATGTGACGTTCCATTTGCGTACCCAACACCAATTCAGGTGAGAGTTCAGCGCATTTCTCTTCAACCTCGAGATAGTCATCGGTGATCAGCGCTTCAATGCCATATTTTTTTGCGGCTTCACGTACTTCGCGCGCAAACTCACGGCTATAGGTACCCAACCCAACCACTTCAAAACCTAATTCTTCTGATGCCACTCGCGCAGCCGCAATCGCATGCGTCGCATCACCAAAAATAAATACTCGCTTACTGGTGAGGTAAGTTGAATCAACTGACTTGGCATACCAAGGCGCGCGTGAGGCCGCATCCTCTAATGCAGGATTTAGCTCTATTCCGGCAAGCTCTGCGGCCTCAGCCATAAATTCGCGTGTCGCTTGCGCACCAATCGGAATGATCTTGGTGAACGGCATCTTGAAATTCTTTTGTAGCCAGAGCGCGGCTTGCATCGCCACTTCGGGATACAGCACCACATTGAAATCAGCGTCGGCTAGCCGTGCCAAATCTGCTGGCGTTGCACCTAAAGGCGCAACCACATTGACGT
>CANGFL010000215.1 GCA_947453015.1 Oxalobacteraceae bacterium
CACAGCAAAAGGCGTGGATTACTCATCAAAGCCCGTCCAATGGCTACCATCTGCTGTTGGCCGCCTGATAAAGACGTGGAAGGTACATTCCGCTTTTCTTCTAATATTGGGAATAACTGAAATACACGACTAAGGTTCCAGGAACCCTTACGACCCGACAGAGCACCCATCAAAAGATTTTCTTCAACCGACAAGCTAGGAAATAATCGTCGGCCTTCCGGCACCATGGCTATTCCTAATTTAACGATATCGCCCGCATCTAAACTGCGCAGTGACAGACCTTCAAATTCAAGTTCGCCACTTCGTAATGGAAGTAGACCGGTGATAGTTTTTAAAAAAGTAGATTTGCCGGCACCGTTCGCACCAATCAACGCAACTATTTCACCAACACTCATTGAAAAATCAATGCCGAATAAAGCCTGTGCATCGCCGTAAGCTGCGGTAATGCCTTGCGCACATAACATGTCAGGCCTCCAAACCCATATATACGCGCTTTACTTCCGGATCTTGCATGACAGTTTCAGGCTTACCTTCGCATAAAGTTCGACCAAAATTAATCACCAATAGCTGATCGGCCAGTGAGAGCAATGCATGGACGACATGCTCAATCCAAATCATTGTGATACCGCTTTGTTTGATTCGCTGCAGCTCTGCCACTAGCTCTTGCGCTTCGTGCTCAGTCAAGCCACCCGCAATTTCATCTAGCAGTAATAATCGTGGTTGAGTTGCCAGAGCCCGTGCGAGTTCAAGTCGCTTACGATTTAATAGAGTCAACCCACCCGCTGCTTGATTCGCAAATTTTTGCAAGCCCGTTTGTTCTAGAACATCCCACGCAATTTGCCATGCTTCTTTTTCTGATACTTGGGCACCAAAACAGGCCGCAGTTACCAGGTTTTCAAAGACGCTCATTCCCCCAAACGGTTGGGGTACTTGATAAGAACGGCCGATGCCGTTACGACAGCGCTGAAATGGTGGTGCATCATTAATGCGAAGTCCATCGAATGTAATCTCACCACTATCGACTTTAAGATCGCCAGAAATAAGATTGAATAAGGTGGTCTTCCCGGCCCCATTGGGGCCGAGAATTCCAAGTACTTCACCCTCAGTTACTGATAACGAAACTCCATCAGTCACTTTTAAAGCGCCAAACGACTTACTGACGTTTTTGAGGGTAAGCAAGGTCATAGCTAACGAATGACATTAATTCATTAAACGCAGTGTTCCACCTGCAGGGATCGCAGGGGCCGCTTTGTTGTTAACAATGGTGAGCTCGTACTTGTACGTCTTACCCTTGTTCCATTGACCCAGTACCAGCGGAGTTTTGCTGACGTTTTTGAATGGCCCTTGACCACCCCATTTCACATCGCCCACCACCGTTTTTAACTGAGTCGCTGCAACGGCATCACGAATATCTGAGGCAGACGCTGATTTTGAACGCTTGAGCGCATCAACAGCAACTTCAAATAAACCATGCGCGAAGCCTATCGGCTGCGTCCATTGTTTACCGGTTGATTTTTCGTAGGCTCCAGCCAAATCCTTAGCTGACTGTTTTGTCAAACTCGAGGTAAATGGATGTGATGGGCTCCACCATACTTCGGTAGTCAAGCCATCGCCAAGCTCTCCTAATGCTTCGATCGCACCTGGGAACAAGAGTGCTTTGCCTAGCGTGATTACTTTAGGCTTGTAGCCTTGCTGACGCGCTTGCGTGAGGAAAGTCTTTGCATCCGGTGGAATGACCACACCTGTAACAATCTCTACACCCTCTTTTTTGAAAGCGGCGATCTGAGCTGAAAAATCTTGTGTACCGTTTTGGAAGCGACCTGGATCGGTCAATGTGTAACCCATCGCGGACAACGGTTTAGGGAAGCCACGTTCTTTGTCACCCCATGCATTGCCATCACCGTCATTAGGAAATAAGCCGCCGACTTTTTTATTCGTCTTAACGCTATTCCAGCCATTAGTGAAGTTTTCAATCACGTCTTCCAGACCCCAGAAAATGTGATGCGTCCATTTAAAGCCTTTAGCTGGATCACCTTTACGGCCGAAGAACCATGGCTGCCAAGGTACTACGCTGGAAATACAAGGCAGCTCATTTAACTCGCACACATCGCTAACAGGATTAGCAGTTTCAGGTGTGCCTGCGGTTAGCATCAAAGCGACTTTGTCTTTCAAAATCAAATCATTCGCCACTTCACCAGCGCGATTAGGATTGGATTGGCTATCTTTTAATACGATCTCAACGGCGTATTTTTTTCCACCAATAGAGACGCCATCTTTAAACGATGCACGCATCTGCTCGATGACCCATTTATCTGCTTCTCCAAAAGGAGCCAAAGGGCCAGTTTGTGGCGAGACATAACCAATTTTGATGGTGTCAGCTGCTAATGCCATGCCAGTGGTGGACAATAGCGCAGCGGCTGCTGCGCCTTGAATAAAATGTCTTCTAGTAATTGCCATGTTTTTGTCTCCTTCTGTTTATGCTGCGATTTTTACTACCCTCAAGTACAGCCGATCAAGTACAACCTACAAAACAACGCCATTCAACTAACTTTATGAAGCAATCGGTGATCCACCTTCCCACGCTCTTTGCAATAAATTTTTTAATGTACTCGCACTATCAACGCCAATCGGTCTAGGATTCCAATAGGGATTTTGAACGGCGATTTGCGCAGCCTTATCTACATCGTCTAATGTCATTCCAAGTTCTTTCAATGAGATCGGCGCACCATGTGTTTTCGCTAGCTCATACAGACCTTGAGCCGCTGGCTTACCACCTAATGCACGGCTAATCTTTTTCATTGCGTTCGGTGCAGCGGCAGCATTAAAAGCAATCGCATGCGGAAGTATCACTGTATGAACTTCAGCATGCGGTAAATTGAAAGTGCCTCCTAGTGTGTGGCATAACTTATGATGTAACGCCATACCCACATTACCTAGCACTGTTCCACACAACCATGCACCGTAGAGTGCATCACTGCGCGCATCTACATCGGCTGGATTGGTTTTTATCAACGGGATCGCAGAGGCTAGTGCGCGTATCCCTTCTTCTGCCATTAAATCCATTACAGGATTACCATCTTTGGCATACAAACCTTCGGCAGCATGAGCGATGGCGTTCATTGCGCTGGTGACGGACAAACCTACAGGTAGTGATAACGACAAATTAGGATCATAGATTACGGTACGCGGTAATACGCGTGGGTCGCGTCCAGTTTTCTTCAGCCCGTTTTCAGTAATTCCATAAATGGGAGTCATCTCACTACCGGCATACGTCGTAGGTATAGCAAGTATTGGCATGCCTGATTCAAGTGCAATCGCTTTTCCTAAGCCCGTCGTCGATCCCCCACCAATCGCAATAGCGCAATCAGCACCTAAGCGATGCGCTTCTTTCACTGCAGCGGCAGCGGTTTCTGCAGGTACATGCATCACCGCTTTGGGATAAATACCCGCTGAGCGAACTCCCAATAGTTGCGCAACCTGCTCTGCTATGGCTTGTTGTTCTGGCGTGCAAAGAACTAAGGCGCGCTCGGCTCCTAAGAGTTGTACCTCTCGCTCAAGATGCTGCAAACTACCGGCACCAAATATGACGCGGGCCGCTTGAGCTTGATAAACAAAGTCGATCATAGATAATTTATTTCGCAGGCCGCGGGTAATGCGGAACGATTTGTGCGTCAATATTGACCCACACACTCTTCGCTTGTGTGTACTCACGCATAACGTCGAAACCCATCTCACGACCATAACCTGACTGACCCACGCCACCAAACGGCGAACCAGGATTAACGCGCTTATAGCAATTGATCCACACCATGCCACTCTTGATCTCACGTGCCATTAAATGCGCACGCTGCAAATTACGCGTCCAAAGACCAGCACCTAAACCATATTCCGTACTATTGGCAATCGCGAGGGCTTCTTCATCTGTTTTGAAGGTGAGAACGGTAACGAATGGCCCGAATACTTCTTCTTGTGCGATACGATCATGAGTTGATTTAGCGCGAACGATGGTGGGTTCAATATAGCAACCTGCCGATAAATCTCCACCGGGGGCTTTACCACCGCTAAGGATCTCGCCGCCAGATCGGAAGAGCGTCG
>CANGFL010000216.1 GCA_947453015.1 Oxalobacteraceae bacterium
GCGCATAACCGTTGCCAGATCGGATAAGGTCGGCAACACTTTTTCAATACCCGTCACCACCACATGCACCGTAGGCGGCATGATGGTGCACATACCCTCATTGCCTTCATTCGTTACAACGGCAACAGATCCGGATTCAGCGATAATGAAATTTCCGCCCGTGACACCCATATCCGCCGATAAAAACTGAGGGCGCAACATTTCTCGCGCCTCACGTGTCATTTCGGTGATGTCCGTCAAGCGCGGTTTTTGGTGCACTCTAGCGAAAAGATCAGCGACTTCTTCTTTGTCTTTGTGAATGACGGGGGCAATGATATGAGACGGTGGTTCGTTATCGTTAATCTGCAGGATGTATTCACCCAAATCCGTCTCAACCGGCGTTATACCCGCCTCTTCCAGAGCGCGATTCAGTTGCATCTCTTCTGAGACCATCGATTTCGATTTGGTGACTTTTTTAACGCCATGATTTTTAGCGATTTCAACCACCAGCTTGGATGCCTGTTCAGCAGTCTCGGCATACAACACGGTTGCGCCACGCCGTGTCGCTTCTTTTTCAAACGTCGCTAACCAGACATCGAGATTATCGATAGCGCGCATACGCCTTTCAACAGCTGCATCACGCGTCGCTTCAAAATCATCTAACTCAGTGATTGCTTGGGCACGCGCACCGACAAATCGACCCGCAAATTTTTTGAGCGTTTGTTGTAATCGCTGATCTGCCAGTTTTTCTCCGGCGCGTGACTTGAAATGCATTGTCTGAACTTGCATCACACATCTCCTGAAAGAACTTGAGCGACATGCAGCACGCGAGTTGTCGTGTCACCCGTACGACGCAGTCGACCTTCAATATTTAGCATGCAGCCCAGATCACCCAACACCACGGCATCAGCACCACTGGCATGAATGTTCGCGCATTTATCATCAACAATCGCTGTTGAAATATCGCCGTATTTAACGGCAAAGGTACCGCCAAAACCGCAGCATACCCGCGCTTCATTCATCTCTTTTAGCTCAACGCCGGCGCGTTTAGCTAGTAATTCACGTGGCTGCTTTTGTACACCCAGTTCGCGCAAGCCTGAGCAAGAATCATGATACGTAACTGTTCCTGTAAAACTACCCGCGGTAGGTGTTGGTAGCGTCTGCAAATTAACTACACTGGAAAGAAAATCAGTTAGCTCATACACACGCGACTTAATCTTTGCCAAGCGTTCCAGCAATACAGGATGTCCTGCAAACAAATCATCGTAATGTGTCTTGATAGTGCCACCGCACGAACCGGAGGGAATAACAATGTAGTCAAAGCCTTCAAATTCATCGAGAAATTTCTCGGCTAATTCACGCGCGGCCGCTTTATTACCACCGCTATATGCCGGTTGGCCGCAGCAGGTCTGACTAGCCGGAACAACCACCTCGCAACCAGCAGACTCCAACAGTTTGATCGCAGAGAAGCCTATCTCTGGACGCATCACATCGATCAAACAAGTTACGAATAATCCCACGCGCATTCTCTGTCTCCATGAATTCAGGGTGTTCACCCGATAAGATCGAAGCCAGCAGCACAATCACCGCCGGTGGTTCGCAAGCCCTGATGGGTAATTTTTATAGTGGGGAGATTATCAATGGATAAACCCAGCTTGTGGCATCACATCCCCATGAAATAAATTTGCCCAGGTAGCTGAAATCTTTATCGCCGGTCTTGTAATGGCGTTTCACATTATGGTATAAACTATTTATTGCATCGCATCAAATGAACCATGAAACACGACTCTCCTGTAACTAGCGACAAGACTTCGATTCAGGTGATCGAGCGGATGATGGCCCTGCTGGACGCACTAGCCAGCTACCCCGATCCCGTTAGTCTAAAAGAATTGGCAACTGCTACCGGACTGCATCCGTCGACAGCTCACCGCATTTTGAACGATATGGTGGCTAAACGCTTTGTGGATCGATCAGAGCCAGGCACCTACCGTTTAGGTATGCGTCTTTTAGAACTCGGCAACGTCGTTAAAAGCCGTCTGAATGTCCGCGAGGCGGCTCTTCCTTACATGCAAACACTGCACCGCAAAACCCAACAAGCTGTGAATCTCTCAGTTCGACAGGGCGATGAGATTGTATATATAGACAGGGCGTTTTCGGAGCGCTCTGGTATGCAAGTTGTGCGTGCCATTGGCGGTCGCGCCCCACTGCATCTGACATCGATAGGCAAATTATTTTTATCGGTTGATGATGCCAAACTCGTTCGCTCCTACGCAACTCGCACAGGACTAGCTGGAAATAATAAAAACTCAATTACTGATCTGGCCAAACTCGAAAGAGAACTATCGCTAGTCCGTGCGCGCGGCTATGCACGCGATAACGAAGAATTAGAGTTGGGTGTGCGTTGTATGGCTGCGGGAATTCGCGATGATGCAGGCAGGCTGATTGCGGGACTTTCTATTTCCGCACCCGCCGATCGATTAAGCGACGATTGGCTGGATGATTTGATCACAACGACAACCGACATTTCTTCGGTACTGGGATATCGCGCTACCTAGTCTTAGTAGCCTCAAAAATCTCAATACCCACACATAGCTGAGTGCTTGTATTGGCGAAAAAAAAGCGAACTATCTGTTCGCTTTTTTTATTTAAATTTCAGATTACTTTAGCTACGGTTTGCAGCACGCAGTGACATCGCCGATGCGCCGCGATTCTCTAGCCACTTACGTATGCGACCCGCATCAGCCAGACGCGACTGCTTGCTCTTCGAGTCGAGGAAAATCATGACAACAGGACGACCTGATACGTGAACTTGCATCACTAAACAGCGTCCCGCCTCAGAGATATAACCGGTTTTCTGGAGGCCAATTTCCCAATCAGGATTTTCAATCAAACCATTCGAATTGCGGTACTGAAGCATACGGCCGCCTGGGTCAACCACGTAGCGACTGTCCGTTGAATATTGGCGAATCAAAGGATGTTGATAAGCCGCCATAACGAGCTTTGCCAGATCGCGCGCACTCGAAACGTTAGAACTTGATAGGCCTGTCGAATCAGAGAAGCGTGAACCCACCATGCCTAGCGCCATCGCCTTGGCATTCATCGCCGCGACAAAGGCGCTAATGCCACCGGGGTAATGACGACCCAACGCAGCGGCAGCTCGATTTTCTGAGCTCATCAAAGCAATGTGCAACATGTTTGAGCGCGAAAGCTGTGAACCCACGCGCAGACGTGAATGACTAAACTTCTCACGATCCACATCATCTTCGGTAACGGTGAGAATTTCATCCAAATCTTGATTCGCCTCGACCACGACCAAACTCGTCATGAGCTTAGTAATCGAAGCGATCGGCAATGAAATCTCGGCATTTTTCTCGAACAGGACTTCGTTCGTTGAGTGATCAAGGACCAGTGCCGCATTTGAATTCAAATCGAGAGGATCGCGGGTCAGGCTGAGACCAGCCAAATCACCCGCGGTAACCATAGGCGGAACACCCGACAAAGCAGCAGCGAAGGCAACGCGATGAAAAGCGCTCTTGCGCTTACCCTGTACCGACAAGCTGGCGTTGATAATCCGCGCGCGATGATTCGACTGAGCCGATTTCGCTGACGATGATGACTTTTTACCAACCGTCTTTTCTGATTTGTGGCTATTAGCACCCTCAACCAACGGGGTGAATAAGACGGCTGCAAGCGCTAAAACGCTCGCTTTTCTGACAATGCTGCGCATCCCGACTCCATACTTTGATGCAAAAATTTGGTTGCAGTTTAGCAAAATTTCAAAAAACCGCAAGTGAATTAAAGGCTTAGGTGAAGTAATTAAACAAACTTATTACCGCACATTATCTTTTAATAACATTTTGCATTAAACAACATTGAGCCGGTCAGCGCAAGCATCCTTAAGCAAACCTCGTTTAAATAGCTGCCGCGATGGCCTTCCCAAGATCGGCAGTTTTCGCCTTACCACCCATATCGGGAGTAAAGGGCGCATCTTTAGGACCCGCCTCCAACACGGATTCAATAGCGCGAACAACGGCGGCGCCCGCTTCGGTGTAACCAAAATGGTCTAGCATCATTGCGCCACACCAGATCTGCCC
>CANGFL010000217.1 GCA_947453015.1 Oxalobacteraceae bacterium
AAAATTTCTGAGAGATGGTCGGGGCGGCGGGATTCGAACTCGCGACCCCTTGCACCCCATGCAAGTGCGCTACCAGGCTGCGCCACGCCCCGACGAAGCGCGGATTATATCAGAGCATGAAGCGTTGAACTCTCTAGTGAAGATGTCCATTGCTTTGTCCTACGTCCTCGGGCATCTCTGCGTGAACCATTTCTTCTGCAGAATCACAAAACAAAGGCGCACCACAATCATCACAAAATTCAGGAGAGAAAACCGTATCTGCATTTTGTATTTTGGTCACGCCTGCTTCGCGTAGCGAGGCAACGATTTGCTGCAAAGGAGATAGTGGCGGTGGTAAACCAGGCCGACGTGTTGTATCGATGGGAGCTTCATCTTCTGCGCTTTCTTCATCATAGAGTGGCCAGACCACGCCGTAATACACATCTGAGTCGCTACTGAGACTAAAACTTATTCTGTATTCATCGACGCGCATGGCGTTGGCTTGATCACCAATCGCAGCAACAATAGCTGAGAGCTGATTGGCTTCAACCGATAGTGAGTGAGTTAGGTAGTGAACAGCGGCTTTAAGGGAAATAGGTCGCACGGCTTTATCGGCTTCGCGACACGCAACGTAATACGAATCGGGTAGCAGCAAATCAATGCCGCAACCAGGTAATAGTACTTGAACATTGGGCCCAGCTTGCGTTTGCCATTGCTCAAGAACGCTACGGCGACTGAGTTGCGTATTGATACCGGCTTCCTCTTCTTCCCAGCGCAGCAATGGTTTTTTTGTTTCGGCAGCCACGGCGATCAGCAGATAGCGGGTATCAGCCAAGAATGGCGCTGTTTCGGGTAGTTCAGCAGGAAGTTGCAGAGTTTTTCCATGTAACGCTGCATCAACCATACGACGCGTGAGTAAAAACGTGTCGCAGTAACTGCGGGGTAGTTGATCGATAGAAAATAGTGCGGGAGCTAGAGCAGCATGCGTTCCTTGCGCAAGGATGTGGCCATGCAGATGAGTCAACACGGTTTGTATCTGCGCAGAGGGTATCTGTCCGGAATGAATCGCGTAGCGAGTCCAGGCAATGATAGGAACAGCGAGTAATAATCCTTTGTAGACTTTGCCCTCATGGGTCTGGGTACAACTCGAGCTACTGGTTTCAACACCATCGAGCAGCACTTCATAGGCCAAAGGATCGGTATGGAATAAATGATCAAGTGCGCTATCAATCGCCTGCTGTTGGTTATTCCCCAAGAGTTTTTCTAGGTTTTGATCGATAAGATTTTCCCAGTGACGACGTTCTAGTCGACTGCCTGATGTGGCAAGCGATTGAGCTAAGGTCGCCAGATTTTGGCTATCCGCTGAAAATTTTCTCGTTGGAGTTTTGAGCGAGCGACGCATGGTCATGTTCCGGTTGATGATCAACGTGCAGAAGGTCGATTGCACTCTAAATTAGCTAGGTCACCACTGACCAGCTACTGGTTGCGTGTGCAGAGCCTAATCGGAACAGGATTGTAATGTAAAGCAGGGCGTTTGAAATTAAAGCCCTGTTAACAATGGCGACGCTAGGTCGCCATTCACTCACACGCTTTATTTTTTCTCTTCTGTTGCCGTCGCTGCTGGAGCCGCTGCAGGTGCATCCGCAGGTGTAGTGGCAGCTGCCGGAGTAGTGGCGGGAGCAGCGTGTTCTGCTTGGCCTCCTGCTTCGCCTTGCATATCAACTTTGTCGCCCATTTTGAAGACAAGGGTCAGAGCGATCGCTGCAAAAATGATGAAAGCAACAAGGATTTTCCACATGGTGATGTCCGTAACTGGGAAGAATAATTCGATTTAAAAATTTACCCGGATACAGACGATCTCTATCCGGGTAGCTTTATTGGCTTAGGCTGCCAGAAGTTGGCGCAACACGAAAGGCAAAATACCGCCGTGACGATAGTAGTCCACCTCAATCGGTGTATCGATACGCAGTAGTACCTTCACTTGTTGACTTTGGCCGTTAGCACGCTTAATGACTAAGGTCACTTCTTGTTGCGGCTTGATGTCGTGTTCAAGACCGATCAGATCGAAGCTTTCTGCACCAGTGATCTTGAGCGTATCCACGCTATCGTTGCCGATAAATTGCAATGGCAATACACCCATACCGACTAAGTTAGAACGATGAATTCGCTCGAATGAACGTGCAACGACGGCTTTAACGCCGAGCAGTTGTGTACCTTTAGCCGCCCAGTCACGCGATGAACCTGTACCGTATTCTTCACCAGCGAAAATCATGGTAGGGACATCATCCGCAATGTATTTCATTGCGGCGTCATAGATAGACATTTCTTGACCGCTAGGCTGATGAAGAGTGATGCCGCCTTCAACACGAGCGCCGTCAGGTTTTGCAGGAATCATCAAATTCTTGATGCGGACGTTAGCGAACGTGCCGCGCATCATGATTTCGTGATTGCCACGACGTGAGCCATACGAATTGAAGTCAGCTTTCAACACACCGTTCTCTTGTAGCCATTTACCGGCGGGACTCGATTCTTTGATCGATCCTGCAGGAGAAATATGATCGGTAGTGATTGAGTCGCCGAATACACCGAGTGCTCGAGCAGATTGAATGCCCGTTGCAGCCGCTTTTGGTTGCATCGAGAAATTTTCAAAGAAGGGCGGCTCAGCGATGTAGGTTGATTTAGGCCAGTTGTAGATTTGACCTTCTGCGACACCGGTGATGTCTTCCCATAACTTACCCGGCGCACCTTTCACATCGGCGTAATTGGCTTTAAATGTTTTCGCATTCATAGCGAATTTCATCAGCTTCTGAATTTCTGCACTGGTTGGCCACACATCGCCGATGTAAACGTCTTGACCATTCTTACCTTTACCCAAAGGTTGAGTCATAAGGTCAGTCGTTACATTACCCGCGATGGCATAGGCAACGACGAGTGGAGGTGAAGCCAAAAAATTTGCGCGAATGTTAGGATGAATACGCGCTTCGAAGTTGCGGTTGCCCGATAACACAGCCGTAGCTACCACATCGTTTTTGACGATAGCTTCATTCATCGCTGGTGTGAGATCACCTGCGTTACCGATACAGGTGGTGCAACCATATGCAGTTACGCCGAAACCCAGCTCTTCGAGGTAAGGCATTAGGCCCGCTGCTTCGAGGTATTTAGTCACAACGCGCGATCCGGGAGCGAGTGATGTCTTGATGTGCGGTGACACTTTTAAACCAAGAGCAACCGCTTTCTTTGCCAACAAACCAGCAGCCAGCAGAACGCTAGGATTAGAGGTGTTGGTGCACGATGTAATCGCAGCAATCAGCACATCGCCGTTGTGGAGCTTGACGCCATCAGAGTTCGTGTACTCAGCATCGAGGTCATCGGCCTTTTTATTAAAGCCATTGTCAGCAATCGGTTTGGCGAACAGATCTTTAAACGTATCTTTCACATGGCCGATTTCAATACGATCTTGAGGACGCTTCGGGCCAGCTAGAGAAGGCGCAACTTTTGTCAGATCGAGGGCAACAGTTTTGCTGTAATCAATCTCGCCCAACTTAGGAATGCCAAACAGACCTTGTGCTTTAAAGTAGGATTCGAAGGCATCAATTTCAGCCTTAGTGCGGCCGGTACCGTGGAAGTAGTCTATGGTTGCTTCATCCACTGGGAAGAAGCCCATGGTGGCGCCGTATTCTGGTGCCATGTTAGCGATGGTGGCGCGATCAGTCAGCGACAACGACTGCGTACCTTCACCGAAAAATTCGACAAACTTACCAACGACTTTTTCTTTACGCAGCATCTCAGTGATAGTCAGCACCAGATCGGTGGCTGTCACGCCTTCGCGTAATACGCCGGTGAGGTTTACACCAACGACATCGGGAGTCAGGAAATACACTGGCTGACCAAGCATGCCGGCTTCCGCTTCAATACCACCCACACCCCAGCCAACCACGCCAATGCCGTTGATCATCGTGGTGTGCGAGTCAGTACCGACCAACGTATCAGGGTAATACACGCCTTCACGATGGTGCACGCCGCGCGCTAAATATTCGAGATTGACTTGGTGAACAATCCCAAAGCCCGG
>CANGFL010000218.1 GCA_947453015.1 Oxalobacteraceae bacterium
CCGTGGAATTTACAGCTCGACGCTAACTAGCAAAAGGCTTCGATTAAGTCACGACGGTGTTTACCGGACGGTTACAAAGTACCCGCTCAATGCCATGAAACTCAAGGCGATTGCGATACCGAGCCAGCGCGTTTCCGATGTCTGAGAAATTTTTATACCGACAGGCCAGCCTATCTCAAAAAGACCGGCCAGAAATAGATAGGCCCAACTCATGCGTAATTTTCCATTATTAATTGAAAAATCATTCCCACTCAATGGTCGCCGGTGGTTTTCCACTGATGTCGTACACCACTCGATTAATACCACGCACTTCATTGATGATGCGATTGGATACACGACCCAATAATTCATGCGGCAGATGTGCCCAATGCGCGGTCATGAAGTCCTGTGTTTGCACTGCACGCAATGCAACGACATATTCATAGGTGCGGCCATCACCCATCACTCCCACTGATTTCACTGGCAGAAAAACAGCAAAGGCCTGACTGGTGGCTTCATACCAATTTTTATGAAAATTTCCTACAGGCTCACCACTAGCTAATTCTTGTGACAAAGGGATAGCTGTATTACGTAGCTCTTCGATAAAAATTGCATCGGCACGACGCAGCAAATCGGCAAACTCTTTTTTAACTTCTCCAAGAATGCGTACACCCAAACCTGGCCCTGGAAATGGATGGCGATACACCATATCGTGTGGAAGGCCGAGTGCTAAACCTAGCTTACGCACTTCGTCTTTAAATAAATCGCGTAATGGCTCGAGTAATTTTAAATTTAAGGTTTCAGGTAATCCACCTACATTGTGATGGCTCTTAATGGTGTGAGTACCCTTCTTGCCTTTACCGGCGCTCTCGATCACATCAGGGTAGATAGTGCCTTGCGCTAGCCACTTGGCGTTTTTGCGTTTACCTGCTTCTACCTGAAAGACTTCAACAAATTCACGACCAATAATTTTGCGTTTAGCTTCTGGATCGGATACGCCTGCGAGCTGGCCCATAAATTGATCAGTCGCATCAACATGAATGACTTTCACACCCAGGTTTTTAGCAAACATATCCATCACCATCTGACCTTCGTTCAGACGTAACAGACCATGATCAACAAAAACACAGGTGAGTTGATCGCCAATCGCGCGATGGATTAATGCCGCTGCAACACTGCTATCAACACCGCCGGACAAACCTAAAATAACTTCATCGCTACCGACTTGTTTGCGTATCGATTCAATCGCTTCGGTTACATAATCAGGCATGTTCCAATCGGATTTGCAGCCACAAATTTCATGCACAAAGCGACCGAGAATCGCCGCGCCTTGTACGGTGTGCGTTACTTCTGGATGAAACTGCACAGCATATAAATGGCGTGCTTCATCTGCCATACCCGCAATCGGACAACTATCGGTGGATGCCATCAGTTTAAAACCGGGCGGCAGATCGATCACTTTATCGCCATGGCTCATCCATACTTTGAGCATGCCATGGCCTTCAGGCGTCACAAAATCATTGATGTCTTTTAACAGCGCGGTATGCCCACGCGCTCTGACTTCGGCGTAACCGAATTCACGCACGGCACCGTTTTCAACTTTGCCACCTAACTGCGCTGCCATGGTTTGCATGCCATAACAAATACCAAGCACCGGTACACCCAACTCAAACACCGCTTGCGGCGCACGAGGTGTATCGCCCTCAGTGACCGATGAAGGTCCACCCGAAAGAATGATGCCCGCTGCACCTGAATTACGAATGAACTCATCGCTCACATCGTAAGGATGAACTTCAGAAAACACGCCTGAATCGCGTACACGACGCGCGATCAGTTGCGTGACTTGCGAGCCAAAATCGAGGATAAGTATCTTGGAATGCATGAGGTAAGTAATGTTCTTTAATTCAGGTCTGAAAAAAATTCAGGCGGCATTGCTGCCGCCTGAGATTCGCTATCGTCACATCAATCAGCGCGGTAATTCGGCGCTTCTTTGGTAATCTGCACATCATGCACATGGGATTCGCGCATGCCTGCTGAGGTAATTTCTACAAATTGCGCTTTGTCGCGCAATTCATCAATGGTGGCGCAACCGCAGTAACCCATAGAAGACCGTACTCCACCAACCAGTTGAAACAAAATTGCGAGCACGCTCCCTTTGTAGGGCACGCGACCTTCGATACCTTCCGGTACCAGCTTATCTGCGTTGTTAGAAGCATCCTGAAAATAACGATCAGCAGAGCCATCCGTCATCGCTCCCAAGCTGCCCATGCCACGATAGGATTTGTAGCTGCGACCCTGATACAGAATCACTTCGCCCGGCGCCTCTTCAGTACCGGCAAACATACTGCCCATCATCACGGATGATGCACCTGCGGCGAGTGCTTTGGAAATGTCACCTGAAAAACGTATGCCACCATCAGCGATGCAAGGAATGCCTGTTCCTTCGAGTGCTTTAGCAACATTGGAGATCGCAGTAATTTGTGGAACACCCACACCTGCAACGATACGCGTGGTGCAAATCGAACCAGGGCCAATACCTACCTTAACGGCATCGGCACCATGATCCATCAGCGCCTTAGCGGCATCCGCAGTGGCGATATTGCCACCGATGACTTCTACATGCGGGAAACGACGCTTGACCCATTTAACGCGATCGAGCACACCCTGTGAATGTCCGTGAGCTGTATCGACCACCACTACATCCACACCCGCTGCCACTAATAATTCAACACGCTCATCGTTATCGGGGCCGACACCGACGGCTGCGCCCACACGCAATTTACCTTGATCGTCTTTCGAGGCATTCGGGTGTTCGGTAGATTTGCGAATATCTTTTACTGTAATTAAGCCGCGTAATTCAAACGCATCGTTCACCACTAACACACGCTCTAAGCGGTGCTTGTTCATCAAGCGTTTGGCTTCTGCGGTATCCGCACCTTCTTTAACAAAAACGAGTTTTTCGCGCGGCGTCATTTTGACGCGCACTTCGGCATCCAGCTCTTCTTCAAAACGTAAATCGCGGTTGGTAATAATCCCCACCACCGTTTTGCCTTCAACCACCGGAAAACCGCTAATGCCGTGTTGCTGCGATAGCGCCATCACATCACGCACGCGCATGGTGGGAGGAATCGTAATCGGATCACGCACCACACCTGCTTCGAAGCGCTTAACTTTGGAGACTTCGCGCGCTTGTTCTTTAGCCGTGAGATTTTTATGAATGATGCCAATACCACCCTCTTGCGCCATGGCGATTGCCAATCGGGCTTCGGTGACGGTATCCATCGCTGCGGAGACCAGCGGTATGGACAGCGAAATGTTTCGCGTCAGGCGAGTTTGCAGGGAGGTGTCTTTGGGCAGGATGGCCGAGTAGGCCGGCACGAGCAGCACATCATCGAAGGTGAGTGCTTTCTGGAGGAGACGCATGGTAATTCCCGTAGGCGCAAAACCGAATTATACAGAAATCACCCACCCATTCCGGATGCGGGCCGAGTGAAGATACCTAGCGGGATGGCCGACCTACGCTGGTTTTACGCCAGGGTTGGGCCAGATTGGGCGCTCCATAGACTCACTTTTTAGTGGAACGGGTCTTGTGCTGAGCGCGACGACGACGCGATTCCATGGGGTCGGCCCGCAAAGGACGATAGATTTCTATGCGATCACCGTCGCGGGCAATGGTATCTAAGGGTTTGAGTTTGCCGTAAATGCCTATCTTATTCTGGGTCAGGTCTATCTCTGGAAACTGCGTCAACAAACCACTTTTAGCAATGGCCTGCTCTAACGTGCAACCGACCTCGATATCAAGATCGATCACCACCGCCTGCTCTGGCAATGCATAACAAAGCTGGATGTGTGCGGTGTCGCGCTTATCCATACAGAGACTCAGCGCGCTGACGAAACGATTCCACAAAACTGTCCGCAATTTTTGCAAACACAGGGCCGATGATTTTTTCCAGTAGCTTGCTTGAAAATTCGTAGTGAAGATCAAACTCGACCTTGCAGGCATCAGGCCTGAGCGCCCGAAAATGCCACTGCCCACCGAGATGGCTGAACGGCCCTTCTACCAGCTTC
>CANGFL010000219.1 GCA_947453015.1 Oxalobacteraceae bacterium
AACGGGCATGAGTACCTCAGTGCCAAAGCTTGGTATGAGGTCGATTGTGATGGAAAGAAAATTCGCCAAGTTAGTTTAGAGGTTTTTCCTGAAAACATGGCAATGGGCCCTACATTGCATAAAGAGACTGAAGCTCAAGCGTGGGTTGCCTCCGATCAGAATCGCAGGCACGAGGCTATCTGGAAAGGCATTTGCGCCCAACGCTGATCAAAATCAAATTGAGCCGTAGTTTGTGCTTTATTCAATCGATCAAACGTAACTCTTATGTGTTCTGCTGAGTGGGTGTGTAAGCTTCATCGATAGTCGCCTCAATGGGCGTTATTCAGACAAAATAAACTTAATAAAAATCGTGAACTACCTGATCGATGAAACTATCAATTAAACACATGCTCTGAACGCAGGTCCGCGAGCGATTGGCCATGCCGATCAGCAAGCAGCCTGTGGACCAACCACCAGTAATTGATAAGAGGAAAATCATGAAAACCTGCCTGATCCTTATGGCGTTCCTGTCGCTTGCGGCTTGCAGCCATTTACCCGCAAATTCGTCCGCACAATCCAGTGCGGTTGAGCATCCTGACGTCTTTCATTCCTACATTGATTGATGTTTTTAAACTAAGTACCCGACCACCGGGTGACGTGCTTGCACGTTAGTCCGGTCGGTCATCGACTTTAATTTACGGATAACAAAAGTTCTTCAGGTGAAAAGTTCTTCAGGTAAAATCTGAACGGTCGTGCTTAAAAGAAGACTGAACGGAGACTGCATGGATCTGAACTACGCGCCAGATGATTTAGCCTTTCGCGATACGGTACGCTCGTGGATAGCAGCGAATCTTCCCAAAGACTTGCAGCATAAGGTCTTGAATCACAAACGATTGCAGCGCGAAGACTATGCGCGCTGGCACAAAATTGTTTACCAACAAGGTTGGGTCGCACCCGCTTGGCCGGTAGAACATGGCGGCACGGGCTGGACCAAAGTTCAGCAGCATATTTGGGAAGAAGAGTGCGCACGCGCTGGCTCGCCTCCCATTCTTGCTTTCGGCGTGAATATGGTCGGACCGGTGATCATTGCCTTTGGAAACGACGCCCAGAAGCAGCACTATCTGCCACGTATTCTTGCGTGCGATGACTGGTGGTGCCAAGGCTATTCTGAGCCGGGCTCAGGATCAGATCTGGCTTCGCTCAAAACACGTGCAGAAAACAAAGGCGATCACTACATCGTCAATGGCCAAAAAACTTGGACTACGTTAGCCCAGTATGCGGACATGATGTTTTGTTTAGTCAGAACCGATACTGGAGTGCGCAAGCAAGAAGGTATTTCGTTTCTGCTGATTGACATGAAGACGCCGGGTATTACTGTGCGCCCCATCATTACCCTCGACGAAGATCACGAAGTGAATGAAGTCTTCTTCGACAATGTGCGTGTACCTGTACAAAATCTCGTCGGCGAAGAAAATCGCGGCTGGACCTATGCAAAATATTTACTGGGTCATGAGCGCACCAACATCGCTGCAGTTGGACGCTCTAAACGCGAACTGATGTTCATTAAGCGACTCGCAACGCGCATGCAAAAAAATGGACAGCCATTGCTTAACGATCCTGTCTACGCACACAAAGTTGCGGCCCTTGAAATGGACTTGATGGCATTGGAAGTCACTGTTCTGCGGGTGATTTATCAAGAGGCCAAGCAGCGCGCTCCCGGTCCTGAAGCATCCATGCTAAAAATCAAAGGTACCGAGATACAGCAGCGTCTAACTGAGCTGATGGTTGAAGCCGCGGGCCCTATGAGTTTGCCATTCGATCCAACCTATCTTGAAGGTGAGTCTGAGCACAGCATTGCAGCGGACGATGACGCAGCGCCGTTGCTGCCGTATTACTTCAACTATAGAAAAACGTCGATCTATGGCGGTTCGAACGAAATTCAGCGCAATATCATCACCCAGATGATTCTGGGTTTGTAGAGCGACTATTCAAGGAGATAACTATGGACTTTGATCTGTCGCCTGAGCAGCAGCAGCTTTTCGATGCGATTACACGCTGGGCTGAAAAAGATTACGGGTTTGAGACGCGTAAAAAAATTATTCACTCAGAGAGTGGCCATTCAGATGCGGCGTGGAATGCACTCGCCGAATTAGGTGTGCTGGCATTACCTGTGCCTGCAGATCATGATGGTTTTGATGGAACAGCGATTGATCAGATGGTGGTGATGCAGGCACTCGGTCGAGCATTAGTGATTGAGCCGGTGTTTGCTACGTTGTTGGGAGTTGAGTTTTTAAAACTCGCCAACGGTCAAGGTGAATTACTGTCGAAAGTGGCGAGTGGTGAAGCAAAGCTCGCGTGTGCTTTAAGCGAGCGCCAGTCTCGCCATGAGTTACACAACATTAGCCTGAGCGCAACTCGCAAGGGCGATGGTTGGATATTGGATGGTGAAAAGGTCAATGTACTGCACGCAGCCCAAGCCGATTATTTGATTGTCTCAGCGCGTAGTGGTGGTGCTGCGCGTGACACAGCAGGGATTTCTTTATTCTTGGTACCAGTGACTAGCGCTGGAATTTCTCTGCATGAAAGTCGTAACAACGATGGCATGCGCAGCGCGACCGTTCAATGTAAACAGGTGCATGTACCCGCAACTGCGCTGTTAGGTAAGGAATCAGAGGGCTGGGATGTTCTGGATGCAGCGGCTGATCATGGTGTGAGTTTGTTGTGCTCTGAAGCGCTGGGCGTGATGGAAGCGTTGCAGGCAGCGACGTTGGAATACATTCGCACACGTCAGCAATTCGGCGTCCCGATTGGTAAATTCCAAGTGCTACAGCATCGCATGGCGGATATGTTCATGCAGCTGGAACAAGCGCGCTCGATGACAATGCTCGCTGCAGTGAAAGTCGCTTCAACGGATGCCGCTGAACGTCGTCGCGTGGTGTCTGCTGCGAAAGCGCGGGTGGGAGAGGCGATGAAATTTGTAGGTCAGCAAGCGGTGCAACTACACGGTGGTATGGGCGTCACGAATGAAATGCCTGCGGCGCATTACTTTAAACGACTCTCTGCGATTGAGTTGACCTTGGGTGATACCGATCATCATCTGGCGCGATTTATTGCTCAGCCTGGCTTTGCCAGTGCGGCTTGATTTTTCAGGAAACTCACATGCGACACTTTGCAAACGTAGCAGCTTTACAGGCAGAAGTAGGAAATGAAGTCGCCGTATCCGAATGGATGACGATCGCGCAAGAGCGAGTTAATCAATTCGCTGCAGCGACTGATGATCCGCAATGGATACACGTTGATGTTGAACGCGCAAAACGCGAATCACCTTTTGGCGGCACGATCGCCCATGGCTACCTGACCCTATCATTGATTCCAACGTTGTTTGAATCAATGGTTGATCTGCCGCCAGGAAAAATGAGTATCAACTATGGCTTGAATAAAGTTCGCTTTCCATCACCCATGCTCGTGGGTGGCAGATTGCGCGGACGTTTCAAGCTGTTGGCTGTCGAGCCTATGGATGGCTGCGTACCGAGTATTTGGCAGATGACGATAGAACGCGAAGGATCTGACAAGCCGGTGTGCGTTGCTGAGTCAGTCCTCAGAAAATATTTCTAAGCGAAGTGCAACTATCAAAAGCGTTGGAGCTTTCAACGCTATCAACGCTTTTGATATTGAGTCGCACCAAACATCATTTCTCTGGCTTTATCATCGACTAGTGGTTTGCGCAGATGCGTAAGCACTTCAACGCCGCGTTGAACAGCCGGGCGCGCAGCAATCTCATCATGCCAACGCTTGGCGTGAGGATAGTCATCCCAATCGATGCCTTGATTTTTCCATGAACGAGTCCACGGAAAGCACGCTATATCAGCGATAGTGTATTCGTCTCCAGCGATATAGGCATGTTTAGCTAACTGCCTATCCATAACGCCATACAGTCGTTTGGCTTCATTGGTGTAGCGATTCACAGCGTAGTCAATTTTCTCGGGTGCATAGATACGAAAATGATGTGCCTGACCGAGCATAGGGCCCAGTCCTCCCATCTGAAACATGAGCCACTGTAAGAC
>CANGFL010000220.1 GCA_947453015.1 Oxalobacteraceae bacterium
ACGCACTACTGACAGGAGTATTTTTGTTGGCGATTTTGCCTTTGGCGGGGATCCATCTGCCCTTCGTCAAAACATTAATCCTTCTGACGTTTGTTGCAGGGCTATTACCCGTGATTGGTAATTTGATTTCGAATACGGTGATCGTAGTGATCAGCCTGTCTCACTCATTATCGACCGCCGGATTGGCGTTGTTATTCTTGGTGACTGTGCACAAACTCGAATATTTTTTAAACGCCAAAATTGTCGGTACTAAGATCAATGCTCGTGCGTGGGAATTACTATCCGCCATGTTGGTGATGGAGGCCTTATTTGGGATAGCCGGAGTGATTGCTGCGCCTGTTTTTTACGCCTATATCAAATCTGAACTATCCCAAGCCGAACTGGTTTAACACCTAAGCATTTCACCAATTATTTTTTATCTTCGTTGTCAGGTTCGGCCAATGAAGCGATCAAATCAACGGGTCTGGCTGAACGTTTACGCATACGTAAATTAAGCATCTCTACACCCACCGAAAAAGCCATCGCGCTATAGATATATCCTTTGGGTACGTGATGTCCCAAACTTTCGGCGATCAGCACGACGCCAATGACGACTAAAAATGCGAGTGCCAGCATTTTGATAGTGGGGTGGGCTGCAACGAATTCGCCAATGGCTCTGGCAAATAACATCATTAATCCGACGGATGCAATGACTGCAGCCACCATCACGCTGATTTGTTCAACCATACCAATCGCAGTGATGATGGAGTCGAGCGAAAACACAATATCGATCAACATGATTTGAAGAATCACGACACTAAAGCTATGAGCTGCTGACCTGCCTGCACTATCGTGCGAACCTTCCATAGTTTCGTGAATTTCACCCACACTCTTCCACAGCAAAAATAGCCCGCCTAGCAACAGAATAAGGTCGCGTCCGGAAAAATCCTGACCCATCACCGACACGATAGGCTCAGTCATGCCGACTAACCAGGCAAGCATCATCAACAAGCCTATGCGCATGAACATCGCAGCAAACAAACCTGTGCGACGAGCGAGTTCGCGCTTTTCTATCGGAAGCTTGTCGACAAGAATAGAAATGAAAATCACATTATCGATTCCGAGTACGAGCTCTAAAGCGGTCAGTGTGAGAAATGCAGCCCACACGTGAGGGTCCATTAGCAAATCAAACGACATGGGTCAGCTCCTTGGTCAAAAAAAAGCCGGCCTAAGCCGGCTTTGCAAATGTAAGTGAAATGCATTAATACAGCGAGCTAATCCAGTGAGCAAGATTGGTGATGTCTTCTTCGGACAACGTTTGCGCCAAGCTAGTCATGTTGCCGGCGTCATTGGTACGTTCACGCGCCTTAAAGTTTTTTAACTGCGTCATGACGTAATCAGGATGCTGACCTGCCAAGCGTGGAATTTCGTTTTGACCTGACATGCCACCCATGTGACACATCGCACATAAAGACTCTTCGGCTTTAGCTGCGCCCGCTTTGATTCGCTCGGGCTCGGCTTTAAAGCCTGTGCGCTCTTGCTTTTGCGAGGCAAAGTAAGCAGCCAGATCATGCATGTCTTGTTTTTCAAGAGCGCCGGCAACCGCTGTCATCATAGGATTTTTACGCCGACCTTCTTTGTAATCTTTTAATTGCAAATACAGATAACGCGCATTTTGACCAGCAAGCGTTGGAAACATGCCTGATGCGGAGTTACCAGACGCGCCGTGACATGCGACACAGGCTTCTGCTTTTTTCTTACCGGCTTCGATATCTTGTGCCTGCGCTCCAGCACAAAGGGAGATCAGCACGAACAGCGAAGTCACTGCTGCACGGAAATTCATGATTAAACCTTCGATTCGATTATTAGATAAGGGTAGATAAAAAAAGAGGCTGCCCTTAGGCAGCCTCCTTGTACCGCGCTAAATTACAGAGCGAATACGAACACGCTATTGCCGCGCTTGAAATCAAGCTGGCTGTTACCGCCTGCTGCAACGGCGATGTATTGCTTACCGTTGATTGTGTACGACGTTGCTGGTGCATTCACGCCAGCGCCGCACTGATACTGCCACAGTACCTTGCCTGTTTTAGCATCGTAGGCTTTGAACCAACCATTGCCTTCACCAGCAAACACCAAATTACCTGCAGTTGCCAGAACGCCGCCGATCATTGGCTGATCAGTACGTGCTTTCCAAACAACCTTACCTGTATCGAGGTTAACTGCAGTTACGTTACCGAACTGCTCTTCACCTGGAACGTTTTTGAACGCGCCGCCCAACCACAGTTTGCCGCCTGGATAGCCAGACGCTTCAACGTGGTAAGTCATAGGCTGCTCAAGGTTGGCAGCAAATGCCAAACGCAACGGTGGGTTAACAGCCATCTGCGACCATTCAACACCGCCGTTAGCACCCAAGGACATACGTGTGCCTTGAGGTGTTGGCAAGCTCCACAGACCTTCTTGGGAAACCATAGGCTCGGAGAAGCGGATCAGGTTGCCGTTGTTACGGTCATGAACATAGATGTGGCCAGTTTTGCCGCCGTGGATAGCCACAGGGATCATCTTGCCGCTCTTGTCTTTAGCTTCAGTCAGGATAACTGGCGAAACTGCATCCAGATCCCATACATCGTGAGCGATGTACTGGAAGTGCCACTTGTACTTACCTGTTTCGAGATCAACAGCGATCATCGAGTTGGTGTACAGGTTGTCACCAGGACGCTCAGCACCGTACAAGTCAGGCGATGGATTGCCAGCGACGAAGAAAGCCGTTTTGGTTTTGCGATCGATAGCAGGAGTCATCCATACGCCACCACCCAGAGTTTTGTAGAAATCACTGTTCTTTGCCAGAGCAGCTTTTTCTGCAGCGATGTCACGATGCATGTTGCGACCTGTTGCATCGTTAACTGCCCACGTACCCTCGTGACCTTTTTCAGGAATGGTGTGGAATGTCCAGATCAGTTTGCCGCTGTTAGCGTCATAGGCTTTCACGAAACCGCGAACGCCATATTCACCACCGTTGGTACCGATCAGTACTTTGCCATCAGCCACTGCAGGAGCCATCGTTTCGCTGTAGCCCAGTTCTGGATCAGCGATTTGAGTTTCCCACAGCATCTTGCCTGTTTTGGCGTCGAGTGCGACGAGTTTTGCATCCAGCGTGCCCATGTAGAGCTTGCCTTCAGAAATAGCGACACCCTTGTTATTTGGGCCGCAGCAGTAAGTCGATACAGGACCGATCTTGTGCTTGTAGTGCCAGTACTGCTCACCAGTTGACGCGTTGATAGCGTAAACATGGTTGTATGACGTTGTCAGGAACATGACGCCATTAACGACCAGCGGTGCAGTTTCCATAGACTCGACGATACCTGTCTGGAAAACGAATGCAGGGCGCATCTTAGCGACGTTACCTGAATTGATTTGCGCAGCAGGGTGATAACGAGTTTGTTCGTAGCTGCCGTTCGGGTGCAACCAGTTTTTGCTGTCTTTGCCTGCGGCATCCAGCATAGACTGACTTACGGTCCCAAAATTGGGCATTGCGATAGGCTTAATACCAGCCCCCGCAATCGGTTCTTGCGCATACACGGAACCTGCGAGCAGCAGGCTGGTGGCGGCAAGCGTCTTGAGCATCTTATTCAGAGCCATGAAGCTTCCTCTCTAGTTGGGGTTATCGTCTCTTCTGTCCGGCGAACCTTAAAACCCCTGAATCATTTGATCAAAGTTTTTCAAGCTTGCTGCCCTGCTAGGAGCGCGCATGTAGGCCAGACTTCTTTTTTTCGACCGCAATAAAAAACACTTATTATTGCGCCTGCTGATCCTATTACCAGTTACCGCGCTTGGCAATAAAAAACATCGATTTATTAGGGTGATACACATGAAAATTATCAAACGAATTATGCTGCTTTTCAGCCTGTACTTTTTTTGCGCCGCAATAAATGCGCAAGATACTGACAATCCGCATAGTGCTTCACTAGCAGCTGTGCGCGCCGGCAATCTAACCAAACTCAAAGATCTGATCGAGAACCGAGGCGCGAATATCAATTCGCGCAA
>CANGFL010000221.1 GCA_947453015.1 Oxalobacteraceae bacterium
GGATTCTCTACCCTCAGGTAAGTTGCCAACGGTTGTTGCAGAATGGCTGACAACGGAACTTGCTAAAGAATCTGATCACCTACCACTTCACGCTAAAAATTCAGGCCTAGAATTGCACTTAACCATAGCGCGACGTCAGCGTGAATTACTGATTCTTTTAGAAGAAAAATCCGAAGAAGGCTCAGCATCGTTAGATCACTATCAACTCACGCCACGTGAATTAGACGTGCTTTTATGGGTAGCAAAAGGAAAAACAAATCGCGATATTGCCGAGATATTAGGTATGAGTCCGCGCACTGTAAATAAACATCTGGAACACATCTATGTGAAGCTGGGTGTGGAAACACGCTCAGCAGCAGCAGCACTGGTTGCAGGCAAGACAAATCTGACCTAAGAAATCTCTATGGTGATTATTCAGTTAATAATTCATTCACTGCAAAATACGATTTTTGAGTAAGAAAATCGTCTTAATCCCTCTTCTATACGTCAAATGACGCATAAGAATCAGGCGTCATACGCCTGTTTGCAATTGACAGAAAATTTCTCCTCCACGTACCATCGATTTACTTTTAGCGCGTTCGCGACAAGTTTTTTCTTTGAAGGAGAACTCCATGTATCACGGCGATATATCCAGCAGTAAGGACACCGTAGGTGTTGCAGTCGTTAACTACAAAATGCCTCGCTTGCATACCAAAGCGGAAGTGCTAGCCAATGCACGTAACATCGCTGAGATGGTCAAGGGTATGAAAATTGGTCTGCCTGGTATGGATTTGGTTATCTTCCCTGAGTACTCGACTCACGGCATCATGTACGACTCCAAAGAAATGTACGACACCGCAGCCGCTGTGCCTGGTGAAGAAACGGAAATTTTTGCTGAAGCATGCCGCTCAGCGAAAGTATGGGGAGTTTTTTCTCTGACGGGTGAACGCCATGAAGAGCACCCGAATAAAGCACCTTACAACACGCTGATACTGATGAACGACAAAGGCGAGATCGTACAAAAGTATCGCAAAATCATGCCATGGGTGCCGATTGAAGGTTGGTACCCAGGTAATTGCACTTACGTCTCTGAAGGTCCAAAAGGTTTAAAAATCAGCCTCATCATCTGTGATGACGGTAACTACCCAGAAATCTGGCGCGATTGCGCCATGAAAGGTGCTGAACTCATCGTGCGCTGCCAAGGCTATATGTACCCAGCCAAAGATCAGCAAGTGTTAATGGCAAAAGCCATGGCATGGGCGAACAACAGCTATGTCGCCGTTGCTAATGCATCCGGCTTTGATGGTGTGTACTCGTACTTTGGTCACTCAGCCATCATCGGCTTTGATGGCCGCACCATGGGCGAATGCGGTGAAGAAGACAATGGCATTCAATACGCGCAATTGTCAACGAGCCTGATTCGTGATGCACGTAAAAATATGCAATCCGAAAATCATTTGTTCAAGCTACTGCACCGTGGTTACACCGGCAAAATTAATTCCGGTGAAGATGAGCGTGGTGTTGCTACTTGCCCATATGACTTTTACTCAAAGTGGGTGAATGATCCGGAAGGTACTCGCGCCATGGTTGAGCAAATTACGCGACCTATGGTTGGTACAGAAGAATGCCCAATACCTGGCATTCCTAATCCCGATACCGCTAAACACAAATAAATAATGCAGACTGCCGCAGTCATTCCAGCCACTCGTATCGATCGCGAACCTTACTATCTTCCGGTTCACGATGAAGTCGCGCAGTTCGAAGCCGCGTATGCGGCTCGACTGCCGGTGATGATTAAAGGGCCTACTGGCTGCGGTAAAACGCGATTTATTGAACACATGGCTTGGCGTTTAAGCCGCCAGCTAATTACGGTCGCCTGTAATGAAGATACGAGTGCCAGTGATTTAATTGGCCGCTTTTTGTTGAATGCTGAAGGCACGTATTGGCAAGATGGTCCGCTCACTCGCTCTGCTCGCACTGGAGCCATTTGCTATTTGGACGAAATCGTTGAAGCGCGACAGGATACAGTGGTTGCGATTCACCCACTGACTGATTCACGCCGATCATTACCTATCGATCGCCGTAATGAAATCGTCAATGCTCATGCTGATTTCCAATTGGTGATTTCGTATAACCCAGGCTATCAGCGACTGTTAAAAGATCTGAAGCCATCGACCAAGCAGCGCTTTGTCGCGATTGATTTTCACTACCCCCTTCCCGAACTCGAAGCTGAAATCATTGTGCATGAAAGTGGTGTCGATAGCGCCATGAGTAAAACATTGGTAGAGATCGGTACGCGTATGCGCCGTTTAAAAGGTCACGGTCTGGATGAAGGCGCTTCTACGCGAATGCTGGTTTACGCAGGTGCACTGATCGCCGGTGGTATCGCTCCGGAAGCGGCCTGTCGTATGGCTTTAGTTCAACCCATCAGCGATGATGCCGACATGCTGGAAGCACTTTCTGGAATCGTACAGAGCTGCTTGCGATGAACCCCATCAGCAGTACCGAGTTACCACGACAGGGATTTGATAGCGCTGCCGGACATCTGCGTCCTTATTTGCATGGTTTGTGGGATCAAGAATTTTCTCTCTGGCCAGTCGTCGGTGATAGCCCACTGCAACGACCCTTCATCTCAGAACTAGGCATACATCTTCCGCGTCACTACGCTTCGCATCAGGGTGGCGCCTTACGAGATTTGTACCGCGCTGCTGCTGCTCATGCTGCGGCCCATTGTGTTTTCTCAACACAGCAATTTGAACGCAAAAAACTTAAGCCTGTGCAAATGGCGATTATTTCTTTGCTTGAGGATGCACGGATTGAACAACTCGCTATTCAAGAAATGCCGGGCCTGCGCCGATTATGGCGACAATTTTTTAGTGTTCACTCTGCTAATGAATCCAATCTCACTGCTAACGCATTATTGCTACGACTATCGTTAGCATTACTCGATACATCGGTTGAAGATACCAATCCCTGGATTATTAAAGCGCGGCAGTTATATCGCGAATCACAACAATCACACAGCGATCCGCAGGCATTGCGTGATATCGGATCGCTTTTAGGGAATGATTTAGGACAGATGCGCTTACGCTTTGATGCTAAGTCGTATGTGATCGAGCCGGTTTATCGTGATGACAATCTGTTTCTTTGGGATAGTGATGCGCCGCCCGAAGAAACACGGTCCGAACTCAGTGCGCAAGCTCAACCCAACGAGCAAGATGAAACGGTGCCGCGCATGGATAACAACGCCACGCAGGAATTGCGTGTGCGCACACTACCCATCGCTAAGACGGCTGAAGAAGCGCCTCCTAGTGCCTACACTACGGTAGCGCGCTATGACGAGTGGGATGATCGAATCGGTCTCTACCGTCGTCAATGGTGCACTCTGATTGAAGAAATTCCACAGCAAGCAGATTCATCCCACTTGACGGCTATGCTAGCGGCTCAATTAAAACAATCCACTCGTCTTGCGCAATTACTGCAGGCACGTAAGCAAGGGCAGCGTCAACGACCTGTACGGCATACCGAAGGCGATGATCTTGAACTCGACGCCATGGTTAAAGCGCAAATAGCTTTGCGCTCAGGTCACGATCCTGATGCAGCTCTGTTCCAGCGTGCCCACAAACAAAAACCCGATCTATCGGTGTTAGTGCTGATGGATTTATCGGTATCGACTTCACGCCCTACTGCCGACGGTACCAGCATGCTGGATTTAATGCGACGAGCCAGCCTCTTGCTAGGTAGCGCGATTGAACATAGTCGCGATCAATGGGCGATTCATGGTTTTCGCTCAAACGGACGGCATCAAGTGCATTACCTGCGCTTGAAAGAATTTAATCAACCACTCGACGATCAGGTTTTGCAAGGAATGGCGGCATTGGAAGGTGAATGGTCAACTCGTATGGGAGCTGCTATACGGCATGCCAGTCATTTAATGCGTCAAGCAAAAACGCAGCAGCGTTTGATTTTATTATTAACTGATGGTGAGCCGCATGACATTGACATGCCCTGGCCGA
>CANGFL010000222.1 GCA_947453015.1 Oxalobacteraceae bacterium
CTGCTATGTCTATTCGCACCTGGGATGCTTACGCACTTCGCTATGCCAATGTCAAACGCCGTCGCATAGAAAATTTTATCGCGCATGATCTGCATGATGCCGCGACTGAGATGGATTATTTTGTTTGGTTTCTTCAATCCGGTAATGAAACTATTTTGATTGATACGGGCTTTGGTGCAGAAGCCGCCGAGCGTCGTAAACGATCACTGCTACGCTGCCCGATAGATTCATTAAAAGCCTCAGGCATTCATCTGGAAGATGTACGCGAAACCATCATCACCCACGCGCATTACGACCACGCTGGGAATACCGCCAAATTAAAGAACACCTGCTTCCATTTGCAAGAGCGTGAAATGTCGTATGCCACGGGTAAAGACATGCGCCATAAGTTTTGTCGTCATGCCTACGATGCGCAAGATATTTGTGAATTAGTAGTGGCGAATTTCGAAGAACGCGTTGCGTTTCATGATGGCGTATATGAACTACGCCCCGGCATCACCGTCCATTGGGTAGGCGGCCATACACGCGGCTTACAAGTGGTGCGTGTACACACCAAACGCGGTTGGATAGTGATTGCGTCAGACGCTTCACATTATCTAGAGAACCTGCGTAATCGTTCACCGTTTCCTATCGTGGTCGATAGCGCGGATATGCTCTCGGCGTATGAATTAATCGAAACGCTAGCTGAATCACCCGATCACATTATTCCCGGACACGATCCTTTGGTGATGAGTAGCTACCAGCGTGTAGGCAAAGCTGAACTCGACATCGTATCGTTGACCGACCCCCTATAAAACAAACGACTAGTCAATCTCACTGACGCTTTCGAATTCCATTTTCATCAGCCGGTTATGCGACTACTACCGACGATGTCTTCCACTATGCACCGCGCACTAGCGACGATCGTTTTGCTATTGTGCTGCCTGTTCACTACGGCTAAAGCAAGTACTTTGGCAAAAAGCGACATCGAAAGAATGGTCGACTATTTTTATATCGTTGGTGAGATCTTGCCTGATATACCTGTCTACCCGCTGTTCGTACGGGATGCAACCAACCTCGATGCAAAACCTGAACTCAAAGCCTATGTGTTCGAAACAATCGATTTTGCACCAGTACGTGGTTACAGCGCTAAGCCAATTAATCTACTGATTCTGATCGACTTGTCGGGAAATTTTTTACGAATCAGATTACTTGATCATAAAGAGCCTTTATTTTTAGATTCTGCTGGCACGCAAAAATTAGAACGTTTCGCTTCACAATACAAAGGGCTAACTCCCCGTCACACGATAGAGATAGGGCCATTTAATGATCAGGGATTACGTGACGAGAACGTCGCCCATGTCAAAGGTGTCCAGCAGGGCACTATCTCCGTTAAAGCGATTAACCGAGCCATACTCACTGCTGCCGCTGCAGTAGCCACTGCCAAACTTAAAAATGGTGCTGATGAAAATATCACTGCACCTGTTAGCACAGCGATACCTAAAGAGAGTAAGGAGACAAAAGATCCAAAGTTAACCACTGCCACTGAAGAAACCAAGACACTTAGCCCATCATCCAAACCTGTCGCTGAAATTACTGAACCGAGACAAGATCATCATAAAGAAGTAACCGCGTCGCCTGTAGCAGAAAAAACTAACCCGATTAATGCTACGAATGCAGTAGCTATGACTGACCCAAGCAAGGGAGTCAACGATAGCAACTCTACCTCTCAAACGAGTGTAGTCGACGTACAGGCTTCACAACCCACCTCTTTAAACATCGACTCTCAAACAACGATACATAGCAATCACGAATTGAATATCCAAGCATCTGAAAGAGACGATTGGATCACCTCCTGGCAATCACGTCGCACACATATCGTGATCGTGTTGTGCGGACTACTGGCACTCAGTGTGGCATTGATTGCTCAGCTACGATTTAGCGCCAATCCAGTACGCATGAGACGACTGCGAACACTCTATCTAGTGTTTACTGTCGGCTTTATTGGATGGATAGCACAGGGACAGCTCACCATAGTCAACATTACTGCTGCTATCGAAGCGCTCAGTTCGCATGGCGATCTGAGTTTCATGATGAATGATCCTATGACCGTCATCCTCTGGCTATTTGCAGGCGTGAGTTTGCTAGTTTGGGGGCGCGGTACGTTTTGTGGATGGCTATGTCCATTCGGCGCATTACAAGAGCTGATTAGCTTAGTGGCGAATGCACTGGGTCACAAACAACGTCGATTACGCACAGCGCTGGATACCCAATTAAAATGGATTAAGTATGTGATTTTGCTAGTACTCATGACGTCGCTATATGCTGCGCCATCGTTTGCAGAGTTACTGGTTGAAGTGGAGCCATTCAAGACAGCAATCAGTTTATATTTCGTTCGTGACTGGCCATATGTGCTGTGGGCGATGGTCTGCCTGTTACTCAGCGTCTTTGTCTATCGTGGCTATTGCCGCTATATTTGTCCGTTGGGCGCTGCGCTGGCGACGCTGGGAATTTTGCGATTCTGGTCATGGATACCGCGCCGAGATGAGTGTGGGACACCATGCCAGAGTTGCCGTCATCGTTGTGAATATCAGGCAATTTCACCTACGGGAAAGATCGATTACCAAGAGTGTTTTCAGTGCTTGGATTGCGTTTCGATCTACCAAGATAAAGAGCGTTGCTATCCGCTGATACAGATGAAAAAAGTCATCCCGGAAGTCAGCAGACTACGATAGATCGTATTAGCTTGAAGCTGGAGCTGATGCTGATGCCGATGCCGATGCCGATGCCGACGATTAAACGATTTTACGTAGTAAATTTTCTGCCATCTTAATACTAGCAATATCAATCAAGCGTCCATCCATACTCACAGCGCCACGACCTTCACGCTGCGCCTCTGCCATGGCTTCCATGATGCGCTTGGCGTAGGCGATTTCTTTTTCGCTTGGTGAAAATACGTCATTCGCAATATCGATTTGCGTGGGATGAATCGCCCACTTACCTTCATAGCCCAAAGCCGCTGCACGACGTGCGACCGCTTCATATTCTTTGGGGTCAGAAAAATTTGCGAATGGCCCATCAATCGGTCGCAAACCATAAGCACGCGCAGCAACCAACATACGTGACATCGCGTAATGCCACATATCACCCGAATGAAATCCGCGTTGACCTTGTGCATCGGGTGGTGTCAGCACTCCGTAATCGGGATCATTACCACCTATAAACGTTGAGCGCGCTCGGGTGCTTGCGCCGTAGTCACCCACACCAAAACTGAGCGCCTCAATGCGCGGTGAGCTGGCAGCGATAGCTTCGACATTCGACATACCTAGTGCAGTTTCTATCAACAGATCAAAACCTATACGCTTACTGCGTTTTTTACTCATTTCGATTTGAGTCACCAGCGTATCAACCATATACACATCAGCGGGCACGCCCACCTTAGGTATCAGCAGCATATCGAGTCGCGGGCACGCTTCAACGATGTCAATCACATCGCGATACATATATTCGGTGTCCAAACCATTAATACGTACCTGTACGGTCTTATCACCCCAGTCAATATCATTGAGCGCAGCAATCGCATTCGCGCGCGCAGAGACTTTTTCAGCCGGTGCGACGGCATCTTCGAGATCGAGAAAAATGACATCGGCAGTAGACTGCGCAGCTTTTTCTATGAATCGGGGATTCGATGCTGGCACCGCCAATTGAGAGCGCTGACGGCGCGGGGTCGCAGGTTGAATAATCGTAGCGCTCACGGGAATTACCTCTTGTTATTAGTTACAGGGCTTTACTATAGGCAGTAAGTACTTATTCGACAATAAAATTATTCAGCAGATTATGCACTTTGGCTGAATAATCGAATTCATCCATTGGATGCGCGGCGACTCGGATAACGATGACTCAACACATTGCGCGGAATTTTTTGATCCGCCGCTAGCGGTAACAACTGCCTGAGCAATTCCACCAAACGCAGCGAAGCCGGTGATAACGATTGCCCGCGCACAGTCACTACAG
>CANGFL010000223.1 GCA_947453015.1 Oxalobacteraceae bacterium
CAAATACGCTTCATCACCCAACACATAGGCCGAGTAACGCGAACGCATTAATTGTTCTGGCGTCTCAGGCACTTCATTACCCGAAATAAAACGGCCACAACAGATGTCTAAGGATTCACCGCCGCAAGGGCAAGGTTTTATGATTTGTATGCTCATGGGATGATTGCTCAGGCCAGTGCGCGCCCTATCAGTATTTTTTGTATGTCACTGGTACCTTCGTAGATTTGGCAAACGCGCACATCACGATAAATGCGCTCGACTGGAAAATCTGCAAGATAACCATAACCGCCATGTATCTGTATCGCTTCGGTACAGATTTTTTCTGCCATTTCACTGGCAAATAATTTTGCCATTGCTGCTTCTTTCAGACACGGCACACCCGCATCTTTCATCGTCGCTGCATGCCACACCAACTGACGTGCTGCTTCAATCTGCGTCGCCATCTCGGCTAAACGAAACTGTACCGCTTGATGCTCAAACAAGGGTTTATCAAAACTCTGCCTGTCTTTCGCATACAGAAGGGCGGCATCAAAGGCAGCCTGCGCCATACCTATCGATTGCGCTGCAATGCCGATGCGACCACCTTCCAATCCCGACAAGGCAATTTTATAACCCATGCCTTCGTCGCCGATCAGATTCGCCGCTGGTATGCGGCAATCTTCAAATAAAATCTGTGCCGTATCCGACGAATGCTGGCCCAGCTTGTCTTCTATACGTGCCACTATATATCCCGGTGTATTCGTGGGCACCCAAAAAGCACTAATGCCTCGCTTACCTGCTGCTTTGTCGGTTACCGCCATCACGATGGCAACATCCGCATGCTTGCCACTGGTGATGAACTGCTTAACACCATTTAAAACATAACTATCACCATCACGACGTGCCGTAGTGCGCAAAGCCGATGCATCACTACCCGCATGTGGCTCAGTTAAACAAAACGCACCCAGCATATCGCCTTTAGCCAGTGGTAGTAGCCAGTCACGCTGCTGTGCCTCATTGGCATACGACATACCTATACTGCAGACAGGGCAATTATTAACCGAGATGATAGTCGAGACACCGCCATCACCGGCCGCAATTTCTTCAATCACTAAAGCGAGCGAAAGATAATCGAGTCCGGCACCGCCCTGCTCTTGCGGCACCGCCACACCAAACGCACCCAATGCTGCGAGCTGCTTTAATGCGTCATGAGGAAACTCACGCTCACGATCCCAACGTGCTGCATTCGGTGCCAGCTGCTGTTGCGAAAAATCACGCAATGCATCGCGAATCATTTGGTGCTGTTCAGACAAAATCATTCTTGTTTTTCCTTGCGACTCTCGGCTTACTTATCCGCTACAGCTTATGACCTATTTTTAAAACTTTACCAGCCCATCTTACGGCCGTCATAACTTTGAAAGCTACCACTCTCTGAGGGTTTAGTTTTTTCAATCACACTCAACATGCCTGACACACTTTGCGCAACGGATGTCGGTGCTTGCGCACCACCCATATCCGTCTTTACCCAACCTGGATTCATGGTGATCAAAGTCATAGTCGGATAATCATTGCGCGCTGAATGAACTGCCATGTTCAACGCCGCTTTAGATGCACGATATACCCATCCCATACTGGATTCGGCTTCACCAATACTACCCATGCCGCTAGTAATAAAAACAAATTTACCTTTGGCGGATGTTACACAAGGAGCCACTAGTGGAATTGCCTGCATCGCACCCAGAACATTCGCGTGCATAGTGGCGTCAAACATGGCGGCTGGTGGCGGTTCAGTTGCGCCATCGAATGAACCAAAAACCCCAGCCACATACACCGCCAAATCCAAACGCTCTCCATCCAACTGCCATGTCAAACCCGCTAAGGATTCTGATACCGCGACATCGACTTTCAACGCATGCGCACCCTCTTCTTTTAGCGCTTGCAACGAGGCTTCATCCCGCGCCGTCGCAAATACTTTCCATCCAGCAGATAACAACTGCCGAACAAATTCGCGACCTATACCTCGTGAAGCTCCAATAATCAGTGCAGTGCGCATGCGTTTTTCCTTTACATCATCTCAATGGCCATAGCGGTTGCTTCACCGCCACCGATACACAGCGCAGCCACACCGCGCTTACCGCCGGTTTTTTTCAATGCGCCGAGCAAGGTCACAATAATACGTGCGCCTGAGGCGCCGATAGGATGACCCAAGGCACATGCGCCACCGTGAATATTGATTTTGTTATGAGGAATATGATGTTCCTTCATCGCCGCCATCGCAACGGCTGCAAACGCCTCATTAACTTCAAACAGATCGACTTGATCACTGCTCCAGCCGGTTTTTTTGTACAGCTTTTCAATCGCACCGACCGGTGCTGTAGTAAACCAGTTTGGTTCTTGCGAATGACGTTGATGCGCCACGATTTTTGCAATCGGTTTAGCGCCGAGTTTTTTAGCAGTCGATTCACGCATTAACACCAGCGCTGCTGCGCCATCGTTAATCGATGACGAAGAAGCGGCTGTAATCGTTCCATCTTTTTTAAACGCAGGTTTGAGTTGCGAAATTTTATCGATCTTGGCTTTCAGCGGGCCTTCATCTTTATCAATCACCACATCGCCTGCACGACCTTTAACGGTGACGGGTGCAATCTCCCACGCAAAGGAGCCGTCAGCTGTGGCTGCTTGCGCACGCTTGACTGATTCAATCGCAAATGCATCTTGATCTTCACGTGAGAAGTTGTATTTGCTGGAGCAATCTTCAGCATAGGTTCCCATGGCGCGGCCTTTTTCATAGGCATCTTCCAAACCATCGAGCATCATGTGGTCATACAACATGCCATGACCAATACGATAGCCACCGCGTGCTTTGGGTACTAAATAAGGAGCATTCGTCATGGACTCCATACCACCGGTCACCACGACATCGTTAGTGCCCGCCATCAGCGAATCAAAACCATAAATCGTAGCCTGCATGGCAGAACCACACATCTTTGACAAAGTAACGGCACCTGCCGATACCGGAACACCACCTTTGATCGATGCTTGACGCGCAGGCGCTTGCCCTTGTGCCGCCATTAAGCAATTACCGAAAATAACGTCGTTGACTACGTCGGATGAAATACCTGCGCGCTCAATCGCTGCACGAATAGCAACCGCACCCAAATCATGTGCTGCAAGCGATGAAAAATCACCTTGAAATGCACCCATAGGGGTACGTGCGGCACCAACGATAACGATAGGGTCTTGCATCAGTCTCTCCAAAAAAATATTCGGGTCGCTTACGCGATCGAATTGCCCGGTGTAGCCGGGACTTGGTTAACAAAACGTATCTCTTGAGGATAGGGAAAAATATCCTCTACTTGGCCTTCTTGAATTCTATCTTTGCGCTGCTGCCAGTAATCTGCAGTCAGCAAATCTGCGTGGTACTTCATAAAGCATTCGCGCACGCGTGGATTACCTAGCAAAAAAACACTGAACTGCTCAGGAAACACATCATTCTTTGCTACGTGATACCAGGGCTCGCTCGCCATTTCATCTTCTTCATTACGTGGCGCAGGAATAGTGCGGAAATTACAGTCAGTGATGTATTCAATTTCATCGTAGTCATAAAACACCACACGGCTCTGACGCGTGACACCGAAATTTTTATATAGCATGTCGCCCGGAAAAATATTCGCCGCCACCAAATCTTTGATCGCATTGCCGTATTCGCGCACACCATGCTCTAGCTTTTCTTTATCGCCGTTTGCCTCTGCCTCGGTGAGCCAAATATTTAACGGCGTCATACGGCGCTCAATATATAGATGACGTACGATTACCTGATCACCATCTTCTTCTACCAGCGAGGGCGCCACTGCTTTCAACTCAGCCAGCAACTCATCTGAAAAGCGACTACGCGGAAACGCCACATTTGAATATTCCAAGGTGTCTGCCATACGACCAACGCGATCGTGATATTTCACCAGCAAATATTTTTCTTTGACTAGTTCACGTGTAGTTTCTTTGGGCGGAGGAAAA
>CANGFL010000224.1 GCA_947453015.1 Oxalobacteraceae bacterium
CGGGATTAGGGCAAGCTGCTAAGGCATCTGCACGACCCTTGGCTGTCGTAATGTCAGTGGCGACGGTTTGTACTTTCACTTTATCGCCAACACTTTTACGGATCTCATTCGCTGTCGCTTCCAATGCAGCGGCGTTACGCGCGACGAGCGTGACGTGCACACCTTCACGCGCAAGCGCCTCGGCACAGCCGCGACCCAATCCTTTACTTGCTCCGCACACTAGAGCGTGTTTACCAGCGATTCCTAAATCCATGGTGGCCTCCTTCTTTATTACGATTTTTTTGTCGACAACAAATAAATACCTGCTAACACCAACGCCGTACCTAATAGCTGGATGGCGGTAATGGGTTCATCCAAAATCCAGGCTGCAAGGAACAAGGTAGAGACCGGTCCTATCATTCCCGCTAACGATGCAACCGGTGCGCCTACGCGCGCAATCGCCATCATGGTAATGAATACGGGCAGTACGGTACAAAAAATAGCATTCAGAAGTGACAACTGATAAATCACTAGCGGCTGAATTAAGGTCTGCACAGGTCGCAACAACAAAAACTGACCCACCGATGCTACTGCCGACACACACATGACGTATGCCACCAACCTAACTGTACCGACTCGCTGCACCAACTCACCTGAAAACAGTAAGTACATGCCATAAAAAACAGCACTACCCAAAACAAAGGCCCCGCCCAGCCATACATCTGAACCACTATTTTTGGCGTCATGCAGAAATACCAACACAGTGCCGCCATAACAAATAGCCAGCGCCAGCCATTCTGTCCAGCTCACACGTTTTTTAAGCAGAAATACCGACATCAAGAGCACAAACGAGGGCGTCAAAAACAAAATCAAGCGCTCAAGGCCTGCAGAAATATACCTCAAGCCTATAAAGTCCAGATAACTCGATAAGTAATACCCAATCAAGCCTAACAAAATGATGCGCCAGCGATCGTGCGAGGACAATGCGGGCAAACGGCGCATTTGAAACCATGCAATCGCTGCAAAAAACGGCAAAGAAAATAACATGCGCAAAGCGAGTACCGTCATCGCATCAACGTGTTGACGATAGTGCAGCTTGACTACCACCCCTTTGGCTGAAAATAAAACCGATCCCGTAATGGCCAATGCCAAACCGGTCAAAAATAAGCGCCGTGCGGAAATCACCGAATGATCGGTCGAACTAGTGGCCTGCATAGGTTGGGAAATGTAGTCTTTACGGCATTAAAAGGTGGGGCAATTTGATTTTAATCGTGAGCTTGACGCTCCGCTTCGCCATTCCTGAACACCCTGTTTTCGAATAAAGCAGTAAGAGCGCTGTGGTAAACTTCGGGCTCTGTTCGCAACCGCCTGTACTGGGACAAAAGCGCCCCTCGCGGCGTCAAAATTACACGAATCCTACGATTCGTGCTCCCCCTGTCAGGCCAGCTCAATGACTCTGGAAATCACCAACCATGGCAGGACATAGCAAGTGGGCCAATATCAAGCACAAAAAAGCGGCTTCGGACGCTAAACGCGGCAAGATTTGGACCCGATTAATCAAAGAAATTACCGTAGCTGCCCGCATGGGCGGTGGGGATATCGACAGCAATCCGCGCTTACGACTCGCCGTCGACAAAGCGGCTGATGCGAATATGCCCAAGGATAACGTCACGCGCGCCATTCAACGCGGAACCGGCGGTCTTGAAGGCGTTAACTATGAAGAAATTCGCTACGAAGGTTATGGCATCAATGGTGCTGCACTCATCGTTGACTGCATGACCGACAACCGCGTACGTACCGTCGCCGAAGTTCGCCACGCCTTCTCAAAATTTGGCGGCAACATGGGCACCGAAGGTTCGGTCGCGTTCTTGTTCAGGCACTGTGGGCAATTGATGTTCGCTCCCGGCACCAATGAAGATGCATTGATGGAAGCCGCCCTTGAAGCCGGCGCAGAAGATGTGATTGCTGACGATGAAGGTGGGTTCGAAGTGGTGTGTGACCCTTACCAATTCTCTGCAATTCGTGAAACTCTGCAAAAAGCTGGGTTTCAGGCTGAAATGGCCGAAGTGACGATGAAACCTTCGACCCATACCGATATCACTGGTGACGACGCCATCAAAATGCAAAAGCTTTTGGATGCTCTGGAAAACCTCGATGATGTGCAAGAGGTTTATACCAATGCCATCATCGAATCGTAATACTTATTGTGTACAACTGGACTGGCCTGCGTTTGCGGGTGAGTCAATTAACAGGTCTGATTTCTCATGAAAATTTTGGTCGTTGGTTCGGGTGGTCGTGAACATGCACTGGCTTGGAAGCTGGCTCAGTCCAAAAAAATACAAGTCGTGATGGTCGCACCCGGCAACGGTGGCACTGCGCTAGACGGCCGCCTGAAAAATATTTTCATTACCGACCCTGTGCAGCTGGCAGATTATGTTCAACAAGAACACATTGCACTGACCGTTGTCGGGCCCGAAGCACCACTAGCCGCAGGTATTGTCGATGTATTTCGCGAGCGCGGCCTGAAAATTTTTGGCCCCACTAAAAAAGCAGCGCAATTAGAGAGCTCTAAAGATTTTGCTAAAGCATTTATGCAGCGTCATGGAATTCCTACCGCGGCTTATCAAAGTTTTTCGGATGCTAAAGCTGCGCATGACTATATCGATCAACAAGGTGCGCCTATTGTCATCAAAGCGGATGGTCTCGCTGCTGGTAAAGGTGTTGTTGTTGCGATGACGCTGAAAGAAGCGCATGACGCGGTTGATATGATGTTGTCTGACAATCGTTTTGGCGATGCAGGCGCACGTGTCGTGGTCGAAGAATTTCTTGAAGGCGAAGAAGCGAGTTTCATCGTCATGGTTGATGGAAAAAATATTCTTCCATTAGCGACTAGCCAAGATCACAAACGTTTGATGGATAACGATGAAGGCCCGAACACTGGTGGCATGGGTGCGTATTCACCGGCGCCTATCGTTACACCGCAACTGCATGCGCGAGTGATGCGTGAAATTATTTTGCCAACCGTACATGGTATGGCGAAAGACGGCATTCCTTACACAGGATTTTTATACGCAGGCTTGATGATTGATGCCGAGGGCAATCCTAAAACGCTGGAATTTAATTGCCGCATGGGTGATCCTGAGACTCAGCCGATCATGGTGCGCCTAAAAACAGATTTAGTGAAAGTCATGGAACACGCTGTCGATGGAACGCTCGATCAAATTGAACTCGAATGGGACAGACGCACAGCACTCGGCGTGGTGATGGCTGCTGCAAACTATCCTGAATCACCACGCAAAGGCGATGTAATTAAGGGCATACCTGCAGAAACAGATGACAGCGTCACGTTTCATGCCGGCAGTGTGCTGGAAAATGATCAACTTAAAACAGCTGGTGGTCGCGTGTTGTGCGTGGTGGGACTAGGCGGCACAGTTCGCGTGGCTCACAAAGCCGCTTATGAAGCGCTGGATAAAATTCATTTTGATGGCATGCAGTTTCGTCGCGACATTGGCTGGCGTGCCATGCGACGTCTATAAAATTGAGCTTCATTAAAATCTAAAAAAAACGGGCGAAACTATGAGCGCACCCAATATTCAAGCCGTTAAAACCTGGCTGTTGTCACTGCAAGCAAACATCGTTGCTGCCGTCGAAGCGGTCGATGGCAAAGAATTTATCAAAGACAGTTGGGAGCGCCCAGAAGGTGGTGGCGGTATCTCGCGTTTGATAGAAGAAGGTAATGTGCTCGAGCGCGGCGGCGTTGGTTTTTCTCATGTCACCGGTAACAGCCTGCCACCATCAGCAGCAGCGAATCGACCTGAAGTGGCTGGTCGTCCATGGGAAGCGATGGGTGTATCGCTGGTTTTTCATCCACGTAATCCCTACGCACCAACGGTACACATGAACGTACGTTTTTTTACCACCACTGGTCCTAGTAAAGATCCTGTTTGGTGGTTTGGTGGCGGTATGGATCTAACGCCCTATTA
>CANGFL010000225.1 GCA_947453015.1 Oxalobacteraceae bacterium
AAAGGGTGCTCATTGCTATGCTTTGTTTAAAAGTCTTTAAAAATCAATAAGTTAAAATTTAGGTCTATCAAATGCAAATTTCCTCGTGGAACTACTAAGCAATTGATGTGCCACCGGTTTTTGGCCCTTTTCCGGCAAGATTTACAAGCAGCAAGCCTAAATTGGGCGGGATTCGAAAGAAATAAATTGTCTTTTAATTATTTTTTAGCCGTTTTGATGATTTTCCAGGTGGCATTTCGTTAAAGAACCTGAAATGACTGCCGATTAAGCGGGGGAGTAAAGGAATTTTTGCTCACCGTAAATGCTTCGGTAGAACGTGGTCTCGGTAGTCCAGTCAGGTTCTAGTGGTTGGTTTTTCGAGAAATAACTAGGTTTCGCAAGAAGCGTTCCGGGTGGGACGAATGCGATGACGACAAAAAGGGGTGATTCATGAACAAGATGTCAAAATGCAAAATGGTTTCGCTGGTTGCGCTGATTTCAGCTTGCCAGGCGTTTCCCTCGGTAGCGATGGCTGACAATTCGTCCGCTAAAGCTGAAGTTAAACCAGTTGAGTCGGTTAAACCGGCTGAACCCAGGACGCCTGCAACGGAAGTTGCACGCTCCGAGCCTAAGGCAGAATCCAAGGCATCGGCTGAGCCTGTGAGCATGATTACGCCGATGATGGAGCGTCAGCAGACAATCCGCGCAACCGGCTATGCAGTCATCAGCACACAGAATCACAAAAATGCTTCGCAACAGCGCCTGATGGCTATTCGTGCTTCCAAGCTCGATGCTTATCGTGCGTTGACGGAACAGGTCTACGGTCAACAACTCGATGCGACAACAACAGTTGCTGAGATGATGGTGACGAGTGATACCTTCCGTACGCGTGTACAAGGCATCATCTATGGCGCGGTTCTCGAGTCGATCACACCGATTGGTGACGATACCTATGAGACCACCATGTCATTGGATGGCCGTGTAGTTAACGATCTGCGCGTTCTGTACCTGAATCAGTTGGCTGCTCGTAGCCGCTAATCAGTACTGAAACTTTTACGGTGACTATCATGCGTGCCTCCCGTTTTCTACCCTTGCTACTGGCCTTGCCGCTGGCCGGTGCTCTGGTGTCTGCCTACGCAGGCGACACACCACTGCCGACCGACCCGCGCAAGCGTCTGGTAGCTCTGCAAAATGCACTCGTTAAGGCTGCGATGGATGGCCAGACACGCGTACATACCGCAGCTTGGGTAGATAACAATGGCAAGCTGCATGAGAACACTCGCATTAGCTCAGACATGAAAGTAAGCGGCGTGCGCGTGCTGAATTATCTTCAGGCAGAAGACGGCCCATCAGCCGCCATCATTGCCGAAGGCAAGGGTATTACGCCTTCTGAAGAAATTTGCCGCGCTAACCTACAGCGTTATCGTCGTGAAGCTACGTTTGATGCTTCGCTGCGGATAGCCACTAGCGGAGCCGATCAATATGACTGGAAGATGCTGCTTAATCAGGCTAAGTCCAAGTTGTTCGCCCGTGCAACGGCGGGCCGTAAATGGTCGCTGGCACCGACAACCTTGGTTCCGACCAATGCCTATGATCGCGCGTTAAGCGGAGCTACTCCGGATATCGCTCCGTATCATATGCAACTGGAATTACTGCCATCGGGTGCATTAGGTATTGAAGCTATTCGTCCGGCTAACACGAAGCCTGTGTTGCAAAAAGTAGTGAGCGCAACACGTGATTTTTTCAGTGACGATGCACCACGTCGTGCACCGGTACCTTTCGTGATGCGCTTGTCGGTGGTAGAGCGCAGTAGCCAGCGCTTATTGTGGCAAGAGGCTGTACCACTGTTTTTCCCAGCTGCAGAATTGAGTACAACTAGCCAGCCACTACCGCCCGGTTTGTTGTCTGAACTCGACCGCGTGCTGGATCGTTGGCAAGATAAGATGGACACCGATTTTGGATGTAAACCACAGCAATTCAACGTGATGCCTGAGAGCGCCGTGAATGGTTGGGTGATTAATGGTGGACAAACGGCAGGATTAGCCATTGGCGATCAACTGTTGTTAATGAACCGTGAGTTTTTACCAGCACGAATTTTAGAACCCGATAGTGCCCAACATTTGGCATTGGTTGAGGTTGTCAGCGTGGATAACGGCAAAGCCATCATCAGAAAGCTTGCCGGCCCCAGAGACATCGCAAGATCCGGCGACTGGATCGCCACCCCCTTCTGAGAAATCTGGAGATAAAAAATGAATAAGCTACGTATAAATGCACTTCTCGCTTGCCTGCTGTTGGCACTGGGTAGTTCGGCTCTCGCCAATGACCCTCCCAAGGAGCCAGCGAAGGACGCTAAGAAAGAAGAAGAGAAACCTGCTGAGCCGGATTTACCTTCTAAGCCGTATCCAAAAAATGCGGTGCCGAAGGCCTTCCTTCCTAAGAAGGATGAGCAGAAAGATGCGGCAGCCAAGCCTGAAGCTGGTCACGACAAGCCTGCTGAAAAGCACGCTGAAAAACCAGCGGAGAAGGCGGATGACAAACATGCCGCAGACAAGCATGGTGCTGACAAAACTGCAGTCGTAAAATTCGACGGTGGTCATGATCAACCCGCACCGGTGGCAGTGGCTCCTAAGCGTCACAAGCCAGCACGTGCTCATGCACCAGCGCATGCTGCAGCTCATGCCCCTAATCCGGTGATTCAGCAAGTGGCTGGTGAGAGCGTGAGAACTGCATCAGCTGATCGTGATGCCTATGTCGCACAAAAAAATGACACGCTGGATAAGGTGATTGCTAAAACTTTCCCTAAGACGCCGTTTTCTATGGAAATCATGCGTGAAGCGTTTGTTCGTGCCAATCCGCAATTAAGACCGCCTGTTAAAAACGTTAAACTCAATCCAGGTCAGGTATTGCAATTACCTGATGTGAATGTGATGCGCATGGTTGTGATGGGCGAGGGTGGTAGTGGTGCAACGATGGCCATGAGTGGCGATGTGCACTACGAGAAAAAGCAAAACTTGTTTGTGCCTTCAGCAACGGCTCCAGCCGCAGTTGCACCGGCAGTAGCAGTTCAAAAGCAGATTGCGATTCCGCCTTTGCCAGTAAATGTTGCTAGCTCCGCTCCAACGCAAGAAGTCTCTGCTGAGGAAAAAAAGAAATGGGTTCGCTTCCCTTAATAGGATAGGAAACCTGATTGACTGAGTAGCATCACATCAGATGTCAGGGACTGAACCGATCGCAGCTTCGGGTCGCATTCACCCGATTTCTGCAGAAATTCGCCCGCTGCAGCTGGAAGTCACGCAAGCCCGCGAAATGGGTTTGCGTGATGGCCAGATTATCCAAGGCAGCATGGAGTTACGCGGCGAGAGTTTGAAACTGCTGCTCAACGGGCAGCTGATTGATGTCCCTCCTGGTTTTCATTTTCGTCCAGGTGATCCCGTCTGGCTTAAAGCCCAATCCCGTGCTGGTGGATGGTGGCTACGATTAATTGATGCGCGCAGGGCTGCTGCTGCAACGAATCAATCCGGTGCAGGCCATCATGAGACTCACTCCGCAACTGAACTAGCTTCAACGCCGCTGACTCCTTCGCGTTTGCAGGCGTTGTTGTTGCGTCCGCCAATGTCACCCACCTTGATGTCGCTATTCGAGCCTAAAGAGATCGCGACCTTATTGAAATCAGCGGGTGATGAAGAATTGGTTCATCAATTTTTGCGTATGCGATTATCAATGGGTAATCTCTCTGCCGGTGCTTTGCAAAACACGGTACAGGGATCTGGTTTATGGTTGGAATCCATGCTCGCTCGTGGACAAGCTTCGTCTGTGCCAGACGTAAAAACCTTATTGCGTCGTTTAATTCGTGCTTTGGGTGAACGTGATTCACCCCACAAGGCTAGCCTGCAACGAGCGATAGACGATATTGAGGCAGCGCAGGTGGAGTCGTTATCAGCGCAGTCACGCGGTGAGCTGGCCTTTGCTTTGGTACTTCC
>CANGFL010000226.1 GCA_947453015.1 Oxalobacteraceae bacterium
AGAGATCATGACCTGTAACGAGGTCAGAATATTTGCGGCTGATAAGGAGGGTGGAGGGATTCGAGCACTGCCCGTGCCCGAATCGATACGACTACTGTGTTCTTGAGTGTATAAAATTCGTTCAGTCGCACTCAGTAGCACGTATTACGATGGAATAACGCCTAGTGGACTAACGCCTATCCAGCGCAGGTGCAACCACTGCAAAAATACATACCAAGCGATAGAACCAATAGCTAGCGTGGCCATGGTACCGATCACGGTTGCAGCTGGGTAGACAACCTCGTTGATTCGATCGCGTTGGCGCGAAGCACGGAAATCCAGTACCGCCCAAACTAATAAGCCGCCGAATAGAACCACATCAGCTAAATTACCATTGGCTAACAAATGTGCGAGGGCCCAGATTTTCACGCCCGCAATCATAGGGTGGCCAATTTTTGCTTTGATGATATTGCGCGGCACATAGGCTGCGGTTAACAACAGGAAGGCAAATAAATTCAACACTATCGAGATATGGCGGGTAAAGATCGGCGGCTCCCATAGAGGAACAGGTACTAGTCGGGCTTCTCCATAGCCAATGATCATCAATACAAAACCGGCAATCGATACCACCGTAATCAACCCTTTCCAAGGTTTTTCACCTAGGCGTTCCAGCATGTGCGAGCGCCAGTCATCGGTAAAAATACGGGTTGAGTGAGCGGCGATAAAGAGTATGAGTCCCAGAATCAACAAAGGCATGTGACGCTCCCAGAATGAGCAATAGGTGAAGGTGCGCAGTGTAGCGGATTCTGCGGACAACGCGCCAACTTAGCGCTAAATTCGTACCAAGGTCTCGACAACTCCACGCCAACGCCAGCCTCGGTTACCATGTTGGGATTGAGGTGGCTTCCCGCTTTTCCTTCCGATTCGTTTTTAAGACTGCTTATGCAAACTAAACCCGTCGCCTTGCGCCAGATCGTTGCTGCTGTTATTGGTAATGCACTCGAGTGGTATGACTTTGTGGTCTACGGTTTTTTAACCGTCATCATTTCACGTTTATTCTTTCCCGCTGAAAGTGAATATGCCTCGTTGTTATTGACGATGGTAACGTTCGGCGTTGGCTTTTTCATGCGCCCGATAGGCGGAGTTCTGATTGGTATGTATGCCGACAGAAAAGGGCGTAAAGCAGCACTACAACTCATCATATTTTTGATGACGGTTTCAATTGCCATGATTGCCTTTGCGCCGACCTATGCTGCTATTGGTGTCGCTGCACCTATCATTATTTTGTTAGCGCGATTGTTGCAAGGCATGGCTACCGGAGGTGAGTTCGCCAGTGCGACAGCCTTTCTTGTAGAAAGCGCACCGACTGGCCGACGTGGATTTTTTGGATCCTTGCAGATGGTGGGTCAAAGTATGGCAGCACTTGCAGGTGCCGCGGTCGGTATGCTGATCACGCAAGGCTTAACATCCGAAGAAATGGATAGTTGGGGTTGGCGCTTGCCGTTCTTATTTGGTTTGTTGATTGGCCCCGTGGGTTTGTATATCCGACGTTATCTCGACGAGACGGAAGCCTTTATCGAAGCAAGCCAAGCTGAGATTGAACGAGTCGGTTTGGTGCGCCTGTGGCACGAGCATAAGCGCAGTATTGTGGCTTGTTTTAGTTTGGTAGTGGCTGGCACGATCATGTATTACGTGGTGCTGATTTATATGCCGACGTATGCTAAAACCCAATTGAAAATTCCATTGGCGGATGCGTTTGCTGCACAAGTAGCGGGACTCCTTTGCCTTACCATCGCGATACCATTTTTTGGCGTGCTAAGTGATCGTATCGGACGTAAGCCCGTTCTCTTCGTCGCGATGCTTTGTTATTTTGTTTTGCCGTATCCTTTATTCGCGTGGTTGCAGGCAGATCCAACAGTGCTGCGCTTAACCATCATGCAAATCGTTTTGTGTACGACAGTGGCAATTGCCTTCGGTCCGATATCCACGGCATTGGCGGAGCAGTTTCCAGTACACACACGTTCGACTGGCCTTGCGTTAGCCTACAATTTTGCCGTGATGTTATTCGGCGGATTTGCCCAGCTAATTGTTACGTGGTTAATTCGTGTGACAGGAACACCACTCGCGCCAGCGTTTTACGTGATGTTTGGCGCTGTCGTCGGTGCTGTAGGTGTGATGTTGATGGTGGATCACTATAAAGAGGAAAAATTACAATGAGTCAGAATGTCGCACCCAGTGCAGAAGATCAGTTTGATGAAGAGACCTCGCGTCGAATTGAAGCGGTTTATCTGACACCAGACGTCGCCACTCAGCGTGACAAAGTGTTGGCCATGTTAGCGCCACGCGCGGGCGAGAAAGCGTTGGATATAGGCTGCGGGCCCGGATTAACAACGCAGGCGTTGGCGCAAGAGATTGGCGCTACAGGTAAAGTCATAGGTGTAGATATCGCTGCGCCTATGCTAGCGATTGCTTTAAAGCGTTGTGAAAATTTACCGCAGGTGAGTTTTTCTCAATGCGATATTTTGCGTATGCCGTATGAAAACGCCAGCTTTGATATCGCCTTAGCGACCCAAGTCTATGAGTATGTCGAAGCGATCGACGATGCGCTGGTTGAACTAGCGCGTGTGATACGACCCGGTGGCAAGGTCTTACTGGTTGATACGGATTGGGAATCCTGTGTCTGGGCTAGTTCGAACGATGTGCGTATGCGTCACGTGATCGACACGTGGAATCAGCATATTCCCGAGCCACAATTGCCGCGCACACTGAAGCAGCGTATGGAGCGAGCAGGCTTTGATGACGTACACGTTGATGTGATACCGCTGGTGAATTTGGCTTATGACCCTCATACCTACAGCATTGGTATGTCGAAGGTCATCGGTAGTTTTGCGGCAGGACGCAATGGCCTGTCAGCACAGGATATTGACGAATGGCAGGCTGACTTAAAAAAGCAGGGTGATAAAGGGCAGTATTTTTTCAGCCTGAATCGCTATGTATTTTCTGCAGTACGAAAATAAAAAACGTGTGATGTGTTTTTTAACTACCCGAAACTGAATGATTAGTTCATTTCAGTTTCGTGTTGAGCGCCATCAACTTGTTTCGTGGTGGGTTTTTGTGAAATCCACCAGCCACCCACCAGCACAAGTATCGCTCCGACTATCCCGGACAGACTAAGACGCACATCCAACGCAGGGAAATCTAATGCCGTTATAGGCAAGAGCTGCGTGACTTTGTCTTGAATCGCCGTATCAGTAACGATCATCTCTCCACCCAAATATCCTAGTAGGGCGCTGCCTCCAGTAACAACGGCTGGAACTTTGTCCATAATCTTAAGGACTATAGAGCTGCCCCAGACGACCACTGGAATGCTAATTAATATGCCGAAGATGACGAGCACAAGTTTGTGATCAGCTTGCGCTTGTTCTGCAGCACTGGCCACGGCGATGACGTTATCAATACTCATGGCGAGATCGGCGACGATGATGGTCTTGATGGCGGTGCTTAAACGGTCCCCACCATTAATATCACCCGCATCGTCACCTTCTTCAGTCAGAAGCTTTAAGCCTATCCAAAGCAAAAGGAAACCACCGATCATCTTCAGGTAAGGCAAGGTCAACAACGTCACCGCAAAGCTAATCAACAAAATACGGATAAGAATCGCACCTGCGGTACCGTAAACAATACCTTTCATACGAACATCGGCAGGTAGGAGGCGACAGGCGAGCGCAATCACGATAGCGTTGTCACCGCCGAGCAAAATATCGATCAAGATAATTTGACCGATGATGACCCAGCTTAACTGCTGAAAAAATTCCATTCCGTGTGTTCCTATGTTTCTGGGCCTAGCCTTAAGCGTGGGCGGCTACTTTTTTTTGCTGTTGTTCGTTTTCTTCTCTGACTTGCCGTGCAATCGCTTCGACTTGTTCGTCGCTCATGCCAAATTGATGTTG
>CANGFL010000227.1 GCA_947453015.1 Oxalobacteraceae bacterium
AGAAGAAGCGGTCGCTCCACGTAACTTTGAATTAGCTAGTGCACATGCGACCTTTCGAATGGCAATGGCTGATGCAACGGCCGGTTTATTATTACCGTCCTTAGTTAGGGTTATTGAAAATCAAGCGCCTGGTATTGATATACGTATGGTTCCGTTAACCACTCGTGAACCAAGACCGATGTTGTTGCGTGCTGATATAGATTTGGCTGTGGGATTTTTCCCAGGCGTTGTCGCTCAGTTGCAAGGTGCTACTGAAACGCCGATACGCCATGAGCGTTTATTCGCAGGTGAATATGTTTGTGTAATGCGTAAGCAGCATCCTCTTTCTGGAAAAACATTAAGCTTAGATGATTACTGTAGCGCTAATCATTTACTCGTAAGTTTTTCGGGACGTGCTCGAGGGTTAGTTGATGATGCCTTACTAACGTTAAATCGCGAGCGACGAATTTTACTTACGGTTAATCAGTTCTTTACCGCAGGTAAAGTTGTAGCTGCTTCTGATTTGTTAATGGTTTTACCTAGGCATTTGATTGAGGCTACAGGAATGACCAATGCTTTGGTTGCTAAAGAACTGCCTTTCTCTATGCCTGAGTTGCAAGTGGATATGTTGTGGCATGAGCGTGATGAGCGTAGTCCAGGTCATCAATGGCTAAGGAAACAATTACGAAATTCTGGCGCTTTTGTTCCTATGACTCCGTAAACTCAGTGTTTTGGTAAATACTCGACTTATTCACAATTTACTCATTACTTATTAAGAGCTTTATCCACAGCTATACAACAGAAAAATTCAAAAAATATTTATACGCTTTGTTTAATAGTAGTTTGTATTTAAAGATAGTAGTAATAGATAAGGAAGGCACTTTTCTGTGGATAACTACAAAAGGCTGTTTAAGTTCAATGGATTGAAAAGAAGATAAGTCCTGAATAGACCTGCATTTTTCTGAGGATGGTTTTTGTATAAAAAATAGCTGAGCCGTAAATTTGCACGTTATCCAGCTTATCGCAGTACTTTATCCAGAGGCTTATGCACAGTTGCCATAACGTGAGTCACCAAATTACAGGTATTCTTCCGTTCTGGCTTAAACGTTGAAACGAAATAAAACTATCGATACATCATGCGATATATTTTTTCGACAACGTCATAACAATTACAAAAGGAAAAAACATGACTGGCAAACTTCCTGCATTAGGACATTTTGTTCATGGAAAAACCGTTGCTGTTACTAGCGGCCGTAGTCAGCCGGTGTTTAATCCCGCGACTGGCGCAGCAATTGCAGATGTTGGCTTAGCGAGTGTCGAGGAAGTCAATGCAGCGGTGGCTTCGGCTAAGTTAGCCGCGCCGGCATGGGCTGATACAGCACCATTGAAGCGCGCTCGCGTTTTATTCAAATTCAAAGAGCTTATTGAAAAGCACCACGATGATTTAGCAGCAACTATCACCAGAGAGCATGGAAAAGTATTCAGTGATGCGAAGGGTGAAGTAATACGCGGTTTAGAAATTGTTGAGTTTGCGTGCGGTATTCCGCAGCTGCTCAAAACACAATTTACCGACAACATTGGTGGCGGTATAGATAACTGGCAATTACGTCAGCCTTTGGGTGTTACCGCGGGCGTTACTCCGTTTAACTTTCCAGTGATGGTGCCATTGTGGATGGCACCGATGGCAATTGCATGTGGTAACAGTTTTGTTCTTAAGCCGTCTGAACGTGACCCTTCTGCATCGTTGATGTTGGCCGACTTATTTAAACAAGCTGGTTTGCCAGACGGTGTGTTCAATGTTGTACAAGGCGACAAAGTTGCCGTTGATGCCTTGATACAGCACCCCGACATTAAAGCGCTTTCATTTGTTGGCTCTACACCGATTGCTGAGTACATTTATTCAGAAGGTAACCGTCGTAAAGGTGCATATCCCTTACGCGTGCAAGCATTAGGTGGTGCAAAAAATCATTTAGTGGTTATGCCTGATGCGGATCTTGATCAAGCAGTTGACGCCTTAATAGGCGCCGCCTACGGCTCGGCCGGTGAGCGTTGTATGGCGATATCGGTTGCTGTTGCTGTAGGTAGTGTGGCGGACAAATTAGTTGAAGTACTCATTCCGCGAGTGCGTGCGCTAAAAGTTAAAAACGGCATGGAAGCGGACGCTGAAATGGGTCCGGTCGTAACGGGAGCACACAAAGAAAAAATTGAGTCGTATATCGATCAAGGCGTAAAAGCGGGTGCGCATTTGCTGGTCGATGGTCGTGGCTTGTCTGTTACTGGTCATGAAAAAGGTTTCTTCTTGGGTGGGTCGTTGTTTGATCACACCACACCGGATATGACGATCTATAAAGAAGAAATTTTTGGACCGGTCTTGTGTGTCATACGAGTCCCTGACATGGCCGCCGCAATCGAATTAATTAATGCTCACGAGTTTGGTAATGGTGTGTCGCTGTTTACATCGGATGGAAACACTGCGCGCGAATTTTCTCGTCGTATAGAAGTGGGTATGGTTGGTGTAAATGTACCCATCCCAGTGCCTATGGCCTGGCATTCATTCGGTGGTTGGAAACGATCATTGTTTGGCGATACACATATTTATGGCGAAGAGGGCGTTCGTTTTTACACCCGCTATAAATCCATCATGCAGCGTTGGCCAGAAACTATTTCTAAAGGCGCCGAGTTCACCATGCCTGTCGCTAAATAAATAGAGTTGGAGACAAGCATGTTGGCTTCCACAAAACAAACCGCAGGTACGTACGATTACATCATCATCGGCGCAGGCACTGCAGGGTGTGTGCTGGCTAATCGTTTGACACAAGATCGCAATGTGTCAGTGCTTTTAATAGAAGCGGGTGGTAAAGATGACTATGTGTGGATACATATTCCCGTTGGATATTTGTACTGCATAGACAATCCTCGCACTGACTGGCGCTTTCGCACTGAAAAAGAAGCGGGTTTGAATGATCGTAGTTTGATTTACCCGCGCGGAAAAGTTTTGGGTGGATGTTCATCAATCAACGGCATGATTTACATGCGCGGCCAAGAGCGTGACTACGAAACCTGGGCCGATGAAACGGGCGACGACCGCTGGCGTTGGCAACACGTTTTGCCTATCTTTCGTCAGACCGAAGATCACCATGCGGGCGCGACTAGTTTTCATGGCGCCGGTGGTGAGTGGCGCGTTGAAAAGCAACGATTGAGCTGGGAAATTCTTGATGCGTTTAGAAATGCAGCAGAACAAACAGGCATTCCTAAAACGGATGATTTCAATCGCGGTGATAACGAAGGTTGCGGCTACTTCGAAGTTAATCAGCGCAATGGTATACGTTGGAATACATCGAAAGCATTTCTTAAATCAGTAAAAAATCGCCACGGCAATTTAGAAATCATGACCGGTGGTCATGTTCAGCGATTACTCATAGAGACAACGGCGCAAGGAAAAGTGTGTCGCGGTATTGAATTCACCGGAGGCGGACAGTCATGGGTTGCGCATGCAAAGCACGAAACCTTGCTATGTGCAGGAGCAATCGGTTCGCCCCAACTATTGCAGTTATCCGGCATAGGCCCAGCTAAGCTGCTGCAAGAACATCAGATACCTGTCGTTGCCGAATTACCGGGCGTCGGTGAAAATCTGCAAGACCATCTGCAGTTACGCATGGCCTTTAAAGTGCAGGGCGTAAAAACGCTAAACACTATGGCGAATAGTTGGCTGGGTAAGTTGCAGATAGGTTTGGAATACGCAATGAATCGTAGTGGTCCGATGTCCATGGCGCCATCACAACTCGGGTTGTTTACACGCTCCGATGCTTCGCAAAAGTCAGCCAACATTCAATATCACGTGCAGCCTTTATCGCTGAATAAATTCGGTGAGCCCTTGCATCCATTCCCTGCATTTACCGCGAGCGTTTGTAATTTACGACCAAGCTCGCGCGGCCAT
>CANGFL010000228.1 GCA_947453015.1 Oxalobacteraceae bacterium
GGTACGGTTGTGACAGGTCGTGTTGAGCGCGGCATTGTTAAGGTCGGTGAAGAGATTGAGATCGTTGGTATTCGTGACACACAGAAGACCACGTGTACTGGTGTTGAGATGTTTAGAAAGCTGTTGGACCAAGGTCAAGCGGGCGACAACGTTGGTGTACTGCTGCGTGGTACCAAGCGTGAAGACGTTGAGCGTGGTCAGGTATTGGCTAAGCCCGGTTCGATCAAGCCGCACAAGCATTTCACGGGCGAGATTTATGTATTGTCCAAAGATGAAGGTGGCCGTCATACGCCGTTCTTCAACAACTATCGTCCTCAGTTTTATTTCCGTACGACGGATGTAACGGGCGCGATTGAACTGCCAGAAGGCAAAGAGATGGTTATGCCTGGAGACAACGTGTCGATCACGGTAAAGCTGATCAACCCGATTGCGATGGAAGAAGGTCTGCGCTTTGCGATTCGCGAGGGTGGCCGTACCGTTGGTGCTGGCGTCGTCGCAAAAATCATGGACTAAACAACGTTTGTCATGTTCGCGCTGAGGCGCGAGCATGGCATGACTTGTTTTTGGAATTGGTTGCCAAAGTTTCCGCAGGGGCGTAGCTCAATTGGCAGAGTGACGGTCTCCAAAACCGTAGGTTGGGGGTTCGAGGCCCTCCGCCCCTGCCACCGAATCAGGTGTTGTACACCGAAAGTAAATGTAAATGTCGAATCAATCCGTGCAGACCGTAACGACTTCAGCCGATAAGGCCAAGCTCGCTGTGGCTATTACCGCTTTATTCGCCGGCTTGATTGGTTTTTATTTGCTCGCCGGTCAGACAACCTTAATTCGTGCGTCGGTACTAATTGGTGGATTGTTGGTAGCGGGTGGCGCAGCGTGGACATCGGCGCTCGGTCAAAGCTTTGTTGGTTTTGCCCGGGAATCTGTGCGAGAAACAAAGAAAGTGGTCTGGCCTTCGCGCAAAGAAGCGATGCAGATTACTGGCGTAGTTTTTGGCTTTGTTTTTGTCATGGCGTTGTTCCTTTGGGGTACAGACAAGCTGCTTGAGGTCGTTTTGTATGACCTTATTCTGGGCTGGAGATAACGATGACTGAGCAAACCCAACAAAGTGCTGCTGCTGGCTCTGGTAGCAAGAAACATTGGTATGTTGTGCACGCCTACTCTGGTATGGAAAAGAGTGTGCAGCGCGCATTAGCCGAGCGCATTACTCGCGCTGGCATGGATGATAAGTTTGGTCAGATCTTGGTTCCGACTGAAGAAGTAATCGAAATGAAAAACGGTCAAAAATCAGTGACCGAGCGCCGTTTTTTCCCGGGTTATGTGTTGGTCGAGATGGAAATGACTGACGAGACATGGCACTTGGTAAAGAACACCAACAAGGTTACAGGTTTCATCGGTGGTAAGTCGAACAAGCCGACACCCATTCCGCCGCATGAAGTCGACAAGATCATGCATCAGATGCAAGAGGGCGTAGAAAAACCGCGTCCGAAAGTGCTTTACGAAGTGGGCGAGTTAGTCCGTATTAAGGATGGTCCGTTCACTGACTTCAACGGCAATGTCGAAGAAGTAAATTATGAAAAATCGCGGGTTCGTGTGTCGGTCACTATTTTTGGTCGCGCAACCCCGGTTGAGTTGGAATTCGGGCAAGTAGAAAAAGCCTGAGTTAACTAGCAACTCAGAATCAGTTGTAGTAGCGCTGGCCGTAGCGCGATGTGCAATAAGGCGTCAGATACGGCAAAAAGTTTTACAAGCAGTAAACCGAGGAGCCTCAGTAATCGGTAGTCATATTGACGAACAGGCGCTATCACTCAATAACAGGAGCCCTCATGGCAAAGAAAATCATAGGCTTTATCAAGCTGCAAGTGCCAGCTGGTAAAGCAAATCCTTCCCCACCTATCGGTCCAGCGCTGGGTCAGCGCGGTCTGAACATCATGGAATTTTGTAAGGCGTTTAACGCTCAGACACAAGGTGTAGAACCTGGTCTGCCAATTCCTGTGGTGATTACTGCGTTTGCTGATAAGTCTTTCACGTTTGTGATGAAGACTCCGCCAGCAACGATTTTGATTAAAAAAGCAGCTGGAATCCAAAAGGGTTCGGCTAAGCCTCACTCAGACAAGGTCGGCAAGATTACTCGTCAGCAGGCAGAAGAAATCGCTACACAGAAGAAGCCTGATCTCACCGCGGCTGATCTGGATGCGGCTGTGCGCACCATCGCGGGATCGGCTCGCTCGATGGGCATCACGGTGGAGGGTCTGTAATGGCTAATTTATCAAAGCGCGCAAAGGCTATTAAGGCCAAAGTTGATCGCACTAAAACCTACCCATTCGACAATGCGATTGCGTTGGTTAAAGAATTAGCGACAGCTAAATTTAATGAATCGATTGATGTCGCTATTCAACTGGGCGTCGATGCAAAGAAATCAGACCAAGTCGTTCGTGGTGCGGTGGTTATGCCTGCAGGTACAGGTAAAACCATGCGCGTTGCGGTGTTTGCGACAGGCGAAAAAGCAGAGCAGGCTAAAGCTGCTGGTGCTGACATTGTCGGCATGGAAGATCTGGCTGAATCAATCAAAGCGGGCAATATGCCTTTTGACGTTGTTATCGCTTCACCAGACACGATGCGTATCGTTGGTACGTTAGGTCAAGTGCTCGGTCCTCGTGGTTTGATGCCTAACCCTAAAGTTGGCACGGTCACTCCGGATGTAGCGACTGCGGTTAAGAATGCAAAAGCGGGTCAGGTCCAATACCGCACTGATAAGGCCGGTATCGTGCACGCGACCATTGGTCGTAAATCGTTTGCTGATGCAGATCTCAAGACCAATCTGTTGGCCTTGTTAGATGCACTCAATAAAGCTAAGCCACCAACCAGCAAAGGTGTTTACCTGCGCAAGGTGTCACTGTCTTCAACGATGGGTGGCGGTGTGCGTATTGATCAGGCGACGTTGTCGGCTTGATGTAAAAAATTAAGTCCTCGTGTCCGTAGGGATGCGAGGCAGATCTTTGGGCTGTGGTGAATGAAATGTCACTGCAGGCAATCAAAGACCGTTGGGCCTGAAAGCGCAATTAATCGCGCATAAGGTTAAAAAGTTGAGGGAGTTATCCCAAAGCACCCAACGCAGATGGCGAGCCCGGACAAGTTTTGCAGTCTCTCGGCCCCATGCAAAGCATCGCATGGTCGCAGAACTCCTGACTTCGGACGCCGTGTTCGAAACGATGTGAGGCAGGCAGCCACCCGGCTGTGCACTAGCCAATCATCACTTTTGGAGGTTGAACGTGAGTCTCAATCTAAATGACAAAAAGGCCGTTGTAGCCGAAGTCTCTGCCCGAATTTCATCGGCTCAGACAGTGGTGTTGGCCGAATATCGTGGCATTGAGGTTGGTCCCATGACGGATCTGCGTGCGAAAGCTCGTTCTAGCGGCGTTTACTTGCGAGTGTTGAAAAACACACTCGCTCGTCGTGCTGTGGAGGGAACTCAGTTTTCCGCACTTGCCTCTGAAATGACCGGTCCGTTGATCTATGCGATCTCGGACGATGCGGTTGCTGCAGCTAAGGTCATCAATGACTTTGCTAAAGGCAACGACAAGTTGGTCATTAAGGCAGGCAATTTCGCAGGAAGTCCGTTGAACAAAGCTGGCGTCACTGCGTTAGCAAGTATCCCGAGCAAGGAAGTTTTGATTTCCCAATTGTTGGGCATCATGCAAGCCCCTGTTTCTGGATTTGCACGCGCATTGGCTGCTCTGGCGGCGAAGAAGGAAGCCGAAGCTGCATAAGCCATGTTTATGGCAAGCAGCAACGACTTACCTTGGACCACTCAAGCATTTACCGAAAATTTAGGAGTTTTAAATGGCAATTACTAAAGACGACATTCTGGAAGCCGTTGGTCACATGTCCGTAATGGACCTCAACGATCTGGTCAA
>CANGFL010000229.1 GCA_947453015.1 Oxalobacteraceae bacterium
GGGCCGTTAGTTTTTTAAGCAGATGATTTCTTAAAGCGATGAAGCAATTGCTTTATCTAAATTGAGACCCAGCTTGGCTGCCATAGCGCGCATCTCATCAGGTGATTTTTTGTCACCATAAATCTCAACTAAGGCGGTGTAAGCGATCCACTTCGCATCGACTTCAAAAAAATCTCTCAAACTGGCACGGGTATCGCTGCGACCAAAACCATCGGTTCCTAGTGTGACGTAAGGCGCAGGTATGTAGGCGCGAATACTTTCGGGTACAGCGCGTACATAGTCAGAAACGGCAATCACAGGCGTCTGGCTATCTGATAATTGCTGACTGACCCAAGAAGGCTCAGCCGTATGTTGCAGACGGCGCGCACGTTCACTAGCAATGCCGTCCCGTGCGAGTTCAGAAAAGCTAGTCACACTCCATACATCAGCGTGAATAGAAAAATTATCTTTCAGCAGATTGGCAGCTGCTATCGCTTCTTTAAGCAGTGGGCCGGCGCCCAATAATCGTACGTGCGCTTGTTCTGCTTTGGCTACGCAATGCATGCCGCGAAGTATGCCTTCACGTGAAGATGCGGGCATGCTGGGTTGAGCTTCATTTTCATTCGTGACTGTCACGTAGTAAAAAACGTCTTCATTGTTAGACAACATGCGTCGCATACCATCGTCCACAATCACCGCCAACTCATACGCAAAGGCCGGATCATAGGAAATGCAGTTAGGTATCGTGGCTGAGACTAAATGACTGCTGCCATCTTGATGCTGCAATCCTTCGCCACCCAGCGTGGTGCGGCCCGACGTAGCACCAATCAAAAATCCACGCGCGCGTTGATCCGCGGCTGCCCAGATCAAATCACCAATGCGTTGAAAACCAAACATCGAGTAGTAAATATAAAACGGCAGCATAGGTAAACCATGTACCGCGTAACTCGTTGCCGCAGCCGTCCATGATGAAATCGCGCCCGCTTCAGTAATACCTTCTTCTAAAATCTGACCATCGGTCGCTTCGCGGTAGTAAAGAATCGAGCCTATGTCTTCGGGTTGATACAACTGGCCTTGCGCAGAATAGATGCCCACTTGCCTAAACAAATTAGCCATACCAAAGGTACGTGCTTCATCAGCCACGATGGGAACGACATGTTTGCCTAGTTCAGCATCTTTCAACAAATTGCCCATCATGCGCACTAAGGCCATCGTAGTCGACATTTCCTTGCCGCCGGCATCTAAAGCAAATTGTGCATGGCTAGTGATTTCAGGTAGCGTGATTTGATTCGTGCTAGTGATGCGTTGCGGAAGATAGCCACCGAGTTGTTGACGGCGTTCTTGCAGATGGCGCATTTCTTCACTGTCGGGTGATGGTTTGCAGAATTCCAGCTTTTCGATTTGCGTGTCGTTGAGTGGAAGTTTGAATCGATCACGAAATTCGAGCAGATCGTCTAGCTCGAGTTTTTTCTGTTGATGCGTCGTCATTTTGCCTTGGCCCGCAGCACCCATGCCAAAGCCTTTTTTGGTTTGAGCCAAAATCACTGTCGGTCTGCCATTGTGATTAGCGGCTGCGTGATACGCCGCATAAATCTTGCGCATGTCATGACCGCCGCGCTTTAATCGATCAATTTCATCATCGGTAAGCGTATCGCCTATCGCTTTAAGGGCAGGGTTTTGACCAAAAAAATGTTCGCGATTAAATGCGCCATCATTCGCTGCAAAGGTTTGCAGTTGACCATCGACCGTACGATTTAGGGCATCGACTAAATCACCCGTGTGATCGCGCGCAAACAGTGGATCCCAATCCGAGCCCCACAGTAATTTGATGACATTCCAGCCGGCACCGCCAAAGAGAGTTTCCAGTTCATCGACGATGTGTCCATTACCGCGCACCGGACCATCGAGACGTTGCAGGTTGCAGTTAATAACGAAGACTAAGTTGTCCAATTTTTCGCGCGAGGCTAATGACAAGGCCGCGAGAGATTCAGGTTCATCCATTTCACCATCGCCAAATACGCCCCATACTTTGCGTGGTTGAGCCGCCATTAATCCGCGATGCTCGAGATAGCGCATGAAGCGTGCTTGGTAAATTGCGCTGATTGGCCCTAAGCCCATAGAGCCGGTTGGAAATTGCCAAAAGTCGGGCATTAACCAAGGATGTGGGTACGACGAAAGACCTTGAATGCCACGTTCTTTAGCTTGTATTTCTTGACGGTAGTGCGACAGATTATCTTCGCTCATTCGTCCTTCAAGAAAAGCACGGGCATAAATTCCTGGTGCGGAGTGCGGCTGAAAGTAAATTAAATCACCACCAAAGTCAGACGTGCGCGCACGGAAAAAATGATTAAAACCGACTTCAAACAAATCAGCCGCTGAGGCATAGCTGGCAATGTGACCGCCTAATTCACCATAGGCGCGGTTGGCGCGCACTACCATGGCCAGCGCGTTCCAACGCAAGATGCTGGCGATGCGCTCTTCCAGATCAACCGCGTCTGAGCCACCTGGATAAGCTGGCTCATCGGTTGCTCGTATGGTGTTGATGTAAGGGGTGATACGCGCATCACGCCAATTCAGGCCAGCATCACGCGCCGCTGCAGAGAGCTTTGAAAGTAGAAAGCGTGCACGCTCAGGGCCTGCGCTCGCCAGTACCGATTCTAGGGCGGCGATCCATTCTGCGGTTTCTTGTTCGTCTGTGTCGTTGTGGCGGACCAGATGGTCGGGAGTGCTCATGTCCATGGCAGTCAAAAGGGAAGGGTGTTTGATGCCATAAAGATAGTCTATTTTTTTCAGCAGGTGCTGCTGAAAAGTTCGTCATATTCAATATATTCAGCATAAAATGCTTAAATAAATCAAATATAAGGATTTTAACGATGGAAAATCTGGATATAACAGATTTGAAGATTTTAAAGAGTTTGCAGCAGGATGCCAGCCTTACCAACGTGGAGTTGGCTGCGAAAGTGAGTCTCTCGCCATCGCCGACCTTGGCGCGCGTCAAAAAACTTGAAGCCGATGGTGTCATCTCCGATTACGTAGCACTGGTCGATCCGCACGCCTTGGGCTTGAAGGTAAATGTGTTCGTGCGTGTCTCGCTTGAGAAGCAAGAAGCCGCTGCGCTAGAGCGTTTTGAAAAAGCAGTGAGCCATTTTGATGAAGTGATGGAGGTGTATCTGATGACGGGCGATGAAGATTATTTGCTGCGTATCGTCGTCCCTGATTTGCAAGCCTTAGAGCGCTTCATTCTTCACAATCTCACGCGCATACCCGGCATCAAAAATATTAAATCCAGTTTTGCCCTCAAACAGGTGAAGTACAAAACAGCTTTGCCTATCAGTGACTCGTTGAGTTGACGCAGTAGGTCAGAGTAAATCTTTGCATTGCGATACAGAAGTTGTGGAGTCTCAATGACAATAAAGTGCACGAAGCGAGAATCGCTTTGCCTTTAAAACTCATCCGAGGACACCATGGAACATCAAAGCATTCAACCTAAACATCACTACGACCCTGATCGTTTGCTGGCGACGTTAATTAGCAAGTTGAGCCTTAAAAATGATGCGGCGCTATCGCGCGCACTCGAGGTGTCACCACCCGTCATTAGCAAGATACGTCACCGACGTTTGCCCGTCACCGCATCGTTATTAATTCGTATGCACGAGGTGAGTGCCTTATCGATTGCTGAGCTACGTCATTTGATGGGCGATCAACGTGGAAAGTTCAGAATCAGCGATAAGCATTTCAAACCCAAGCTCAGCACAACCCATTGATAGTTTTCAGATCGTCTGGTGTGTTGATATTTAAAAACGCTGAGTGATCATCAAAGACTACGTGCACATGAGCTTGGCTCGATACCCATGTCAGTACTTTGCGGCCACCTTCACTGAGGTATTCACCTAATTCGATCATGGCATCACGTTTTAGCAGAC
>CANGFL010000230.1 GCA_947453015.1 Oxalobacteraceae bacterium
CAGCACGGAAGATCTCGAAGGGCGCATGACCTTGGTTGATTTCGGCTCACTGCGCGCAAATCAAAATCAACCTACTCCGCCATCTAACATGCAAGACGAGCTGGACGCTCTATCAAAGGCGATTTCTGATTTGCAGAGTAAGCCGTGGAGCGCGCCAGAAGAAGCTGAGCTCAGCACGGAAACGCCTCCGATGATGGCAACGCCAACACCGTCTTTTGTTGAAGAAGCCAGAAGGCGTGAGCAAAGCGCGAACACCTGGAAATGGGTGCTCTGGCTAGGTATACCTTTTCTGTTAGTCGCCCTACTGGTTCAGCTAGGTTATTTTTATCGCGCCGATATTGCAGCGCGTTCGCCTGAAGCGGGACGGTATGTGCGCGCCCTCTGTTCACGGGTTGGTTGCCAAGTTCGTCTACCTGAGCACATTGATTTGATTTCACTGGAATCGAGTCAGCTGCAACCAGTCACAGATCATCCAGGACAATTCACCTTAACGGCACTAATTCGTAATCAGTCTGATACGGTGCAAGCTTGGCCATCACTCGACCTTGAATTAAAAACTGATGTGGGACAGATCTTGGTTCGCAAAGTATTCAACCCACTCAATTATCTCCGCGCTGCTGATATCAAAAAGGGCATTGCCGCGCACGCCGAACAAGAGATTCAGATCAACTTTGAACTGAGTGGTGAATCTCCTGGCGGTTTTAGCATCATCTTGTTCTACCCATAATTTCAACACGATCTGATCTTTCAACCGAGACAGCTTCAAAACCAATAATCAAACTATTATGACTTCACTGATCTGCGGCTCGATGGCCTTCGACACCATTATGTCTTTTCACGGACGTTTTTCCGAAGCGCTTTTAGCCGATCAACTGCACAAGATCAACGTCGCCTTCCTGGTTCCCGGCATACGCAGAGAATTTGGTGGCTGCGCTGGCAACATCGCATACAACTTAAAACTATTGAATGGCGATCCTCTCATCATGGCCACCCTTGGCAAAGATGGCGGTACTTATGTTGAGCGTCTGGATAAATTAGGTATTAGCCGCCGCTGCATTCGGCATATCGACGATGCGTATACAGCACAGGCCTTCATTACGACCGATGCAGATAGCAACCAGATTACTGCTTTCCATCCGGGCGCCATGGGTAGCTCACATCTAAATAAAATTCAAGATGCTGGCAAAGTAAAAATTGCGATCGTTGCGCCCGATGGTCGCGATGGCATGATCGAACATGCGGAAGATTGCGCACGCCTTGGTGTGCCGTTTATCTTTGATCCGGGTCAGGGCTTACCGATGTTTAGCGGTGAAGAGCTGACGCACTTCATCGAATTGGCAACCTATGTTGCAGTGAATGACTACGAAGCTGAATTATTGACTGAACGTACCGGACTTTCACTCGAACAGGTAGCTGAACGTGTCTCAGCACTAATCGTTACACGTGGCGAACAAGGTGCAGAGATTTACACCAGCAATGAGCGCTTTGATATTCCTGTCGTCCGCGTTGATCAAGTAGTCGATCCTACGGGTTGTGGTGATGCTTTCCGAGCCGGCATGCTGTATGGATTGACGCATGATATGGATTGGATGACGATCGGTCGCTTGTCCTCACTCATGGGCTCAATCAAAATTGCCAGCCAAGGTGGGCAAAACCATACGCCCACACTCACAGACATTCAAGAACGCTTCCGCAAAGAATTCGGCTATAGCTTTTGATGAACGAGACGTGTGAGATTGTTTCATCGGGCTTAATCAATTAAACAATCTCAGCGTCATTAACTGAGTAGAGCTTCGATCTGCTCAAGGGTCATCGCGGTTCGTACTTCGAGTAATTTCTGGCGGCTGCTGTGACCGCGACTGACGGTGACATCTCTTTTAGCTACCTTCAGTCGCTCGGCAATGAAATATGTCAGTGCCTCATTCGCTTTGCCATCGACCGGTGGCGCATGCAGTCTAATTTTCAGCGCACCTTCCACTACGCCAGAAATTTCTGTTCGCGAAGCATTAGGCTGAACATGCACCGCGATACGCAAGCACTCTCCATGACGGCTACACCATGGACGCTCCATCAGATCAAGCCGAGCAGCAAACTATCGGTGACAAACAAGACAACTCTGAGCAGTAAAAACGCTAGGATAGGCGAGAGATCAACGCCCGCTATTGGCGGAATGAAGCGACGCAAAGGTCGCATCAAAGGTTGATTTAGTGCGCGCACGATGGGGGCGAGTGGCGCATCAGGATTAACCCAACTAAAAATGACCTCTAAGAATAAGAGGCCAATAAATCCGTAAACCACCCAATGTATCAGCGTGTGCAATGACAGCATGAGCCAGGGCTCAACCACAAATGCAGATCGCACACCAAGCTCAATAGCCACTGACAGCAGCGCAACCAGTAATCCGCCTACCAAGCTAGCCCAGTCAAAGCCACCCAGCCCCGGCAGTAGGCGACGCAGTGGCAGCACTAGCCAATCCGTCGTTCTAAACATAAATTGCCCGAGGGAGAATGGCGGGCGCACTCGCACTGCCTGCATCCAAAACCGCAGCAGTAAGACCCCAGCGAGTAAGGTCGACACCGTATCAATGATCAGACTAACGATGTTGGCAACCAAAGCTCACCCTAACAATCTGGATTTAATCTGAAAAAGATCGCTGCTCGACATACCGTCAAAGCAGACTAGAAAAATCCCGCGGCAGATCCTGAGTCTGCTGCGGGATTTTGTCGACTGACACTCGCTTTACTCAGCAAGTCAGGGACGCACGCCGGTAGGAAAAGGCCAAGCGGCAGCTGGACTGAGTATGGTCTTCAAGACCGATGCTGAGGCTGGTGCCGGTGTTGGCGCGTGTGCTGGTTTGTGCACAACAGGCTTTTTAGGAGCTACCTTTTTCGGAGCAGCTTTTTTAGGCGCTGCCTTTTTCGCTACGACCTTCTTTGCTACCGCTTTCTTAGCGGCGGGCTTTTTCTTTGCGACTACTTTCTTAGCAACTGCTTTTTTGGCGACTTTTTTGACGGCCTTCTTAGCAGCCGGCTTTTTCTTCGCAACGGCTTTCTTAACTACTTTTTTTGCTGCCTTTTTAGCTGCTGGCTTTTTCTTCGCAACGGCTTTCTTGGCGGCTTTTTTTACGGCCTTTTTAGCTGCTGGCTTTTTCTTCGCAACGGCTTTCTTAGCGACTTTTTTGACAGCTTTCTTCGCTACGACCTTCTTCTTGGCTAGCGCCTTCTTTGCTACCGGCTTCTTTTTGGCAGCCGGCTTCTTTTTGGCTGCGGTTTTCTTCTTGGCTGTTGCCATTTCTTTCTCCTTCACGTGATCAAATGTCACAAGGTACAAAAGGGAAACCCGTCTGGACCTGAAGGGCCAAGCGGATTATTCAATGGCGCAAACCGACATGGGGTTTGCGCTAATGAATTTAGTACACACTGAACCGTGCTTCGCGAGAAGCGCGATTCAGAACGGGTCGCAACGAATTAATTTAACTCTTACACAGCTATGTAACCTGATCTCACACTAGAAACAGGCCAAAGCTCACCGGTTAAATCACCACCGCACGACGCTAACCAAAAAAAACGCCGGCCAAAAGGCCGGCGCTCAAATACATTTACAAAAAGATGATCCCATTTTGTGAAGGGCACACGTCCCAACCCTTAACACTTAGGCAGAATGGACTACTCATAAACAATTGATAGGGCCCAGTACTGTCCATCAAATCAGGTGGTCACCTTTCTGCTCCTAGCTATTCTGCTTTTACAGAGACTGCATCATTCCCAGTTTAAGGCTCCGCCTGTCTGGTACTCAATGACTCTAGTCTCAAAGAAGTTACGTTCTTTCTTCAGATCGATCATCTCGCTCATCCATGGGAAAGGATTCTCTTCCTGAGGAAACAGCGCTTCCAAACCAA
>CANGFL010000231.1 GCA_947453015.1 Oxalobacteraceae bacterium
CCTAAGTGTGGCCAGTTTTTGCGAGAGTGGGCTTTAGATCCGGCTCGCTTGCAACCAGAAGTCGCCAACAAAGCACGCGAATGGCTGGAAAGCGATTCTGGTCTGGGTGATTGGGACATCAGTCGCGACGCGCCCTACTTTGGCATTGAAATTCCTGACGCTCCGGGTAAATATTTTTATGTGTGGCTGGATGCGCCGATTGGTTATCTCGCCTCGCTGAAAAATTATTTCAAAAAAACGGGTCGTGACTATGATGCGTTCATGGCCGATCCGACTACTGAGCAATATCATTTCATCGGTAAAGATATTACGTACTTTCACACGCTGTTCTGGCCTGCGGTTCTGCATTTCGCGGGAATGAAAGTACCGAATAATATTTTTGTACACGGCTTCATTACGGTCAGCGGTGAAAAAATGTCGAAGTCGCGCGGCACGGGTATCTCGCCGCTGCGCTATCTCGATGTGGGTATGAACCCCGAATGGCTACGCTACTACATTGCGGCCAAGCTGAATTCGCATGTCGAAGATGTGGACTTCAACCCCGAAGATTTCATTGCACGCGTCAATAGCGATCTGATTGGTAAATATATCAACATCGCTAGCCGTGCTGCCGGATTCATCGCTAAAAAATTCGATGGCAAACTGGGCATGACATGGGCGACAGATAGCGACAGTTTTCTTTCTGCTTTGCGCGCTGCTGGCCCAGAGATCGCTGCACTTTACGAAGCACGCGAGTACGGCAAAGCATTACGCACAGTGATGGAACAGGCTGATAACGTCAACGCCTATGTCGATGCTAACAAACCATGGGAATTAGCGAAAGATACGGCTAACAATGCCAAGCTTCAGGAAGTATGTAGCCGCTTGCTGGAAGCTTTCCGTATTCTCACCATTTATCTCAAACCTGTTCTGCCCTCATTGGCACTGCAGGTTGAACAGATGATGAATCTCGATCCACTAACGTGGTCAGATCTTTCACATGCAATGCCTGATCAGCATGCCATCAAACCGTATTCTCATTTAATGACGCGCGTAGAGGCAGCCATGTTAGATAAATTATTCGAACCCGCCGCTGATGTTGCACCTACTGCTGATGCATCCGCAGCAGCTGCCGCAACAGGCATTGAAGCACTGTCCTCTGAAATCACGATTGACGATTTTGCTAAGGTTGATTTACGCGTTGCAAAAATTGTTGACTGCGAAGTAGTCGAAGGCTCAGACAAACTACTGCGCTTAACACTGGATGTGGGCGAGGGTCGACTCCGCAACGTGTTCTCAGGTATTAAGTCTGCCTACAAACCAGAAGACTTGAAGGGCAAGTTGACGGTGATGGTTGCCAATCTAGCACCACGCAAGATGAAATTCGGTATCTCTGAGGGCATGGTGCTCGCCGCCTCAGCTAAGGATGAAAAAGCGAATCCCGGTCTGTATATTCTTGAGCCTTGGCCCGGCGCGCAGCCCGGCATGCGAATTCGGTGAGAAACGCCCGCCGCGGGGTAAAATACGCCCCCTCTGCAACACGCGGGTGACTCCATGAATCTGTTCAAGAAAAAAAACGGCTATGTCTCTGAATTTACTCAGTTTTTGGCCGAAATGAAAACCCATGATCCGGCGATCGAAGAAGGTCAGCACGCGGGTCGGGCCCGTTTATGGGACAAAGAACCGATCGATCTGGACAGCCAGCGCAGAACGCAAGAATCACGCGTTAAGCAGCAAGCTTACGTGTATCAAAATCATTAAGCAGGCGTAACGAGTGAATACCGCTACTGAAACCACCGTCGACAGTACCCCCGATGTGATCGATGGGGTCGCTTTTGCCAAGCTATATGGCGAGCCTCTGTTTAAGCTGCCCAATGATTTATATATCCCTCCCGATGCGCTCGAAGTTTTTTTAGAGGCCTTCGAAGGACCACTTGACCTCTTGCTGTATTTAATCCGTAAGCAAAACTTCAATATTCTGGATATTCCGCTGGCTCAAGTGACCCTGCAATATCTGGATTACATCGAACAAATCAGACAACGTAATCTAGAACTCGCCGCCGATTATTTGCTGATGGCCGCGATGCTGATTGAAATTAAATCACGCATGTTGCTACCAATGAAAAAGGTAGAGGGCGATGAAGAAGTCTTAGATCCGCGCGCTGAACTGGTTCGCCGCCTGCTCGAATACGAACAAATGAAATTAGCCGCGTTTGAACTCGACACCCTACCGCAAGTGGGTCGTGATTTTGTGCGCACACAAATTTATGTCGATCAAACGGTGGTGACGCGCTTCCCAGATGTGAATGTCGTCGATCTGCAAACAGCATGGAATGATTTACTACGCCGCGCCAAACTGACTGCACGTCATACTATCTCGCGCGAAGAACTATCGGTACGCGAACACATGAGCTCGATATTACGTCTATTGCAATCAGCAAAATTCGTCGAGTTTCATGAACTGTTTGACCCAACCCGCGGTGTTCCGGTTATCGTGGTTAACTTTATTGCTCTGCTAGAGCTGGCGAAAGAAACCTTAATCGAAATCACGCAAGCTGAAGCCTTTGCGCCCATCTACGTCAGACTGTCTTACTCGCCTACGTAGAGAACATCTTTTTTAGCCAGCGCTACAGCATCATTCTCATTTTCTTATCAACGGTATGAACCCATCATACCGACGTGATTTATATCAGCACCTGAAACTTATTTATTTACATGAAAATCATCTCTTCCATCGATGAGCTGCGCGACCAGTTACGTGGTCAACTGCGCACGGCATTTGTTCCTACGATGGGCAATCTGCATGAAGGCCACTTGTCATTGATGCGATTAGCACGCAGACATGGAGATCCGGTGGTGGCATCGATCTTCGTTAACCGCCTGCAGTTCGGTCCCAACGAAGATTTTGAAAAATACCCCCGTACTTTTGCAGACGATATAGAAAAATTAGAAAAAGAAGGCGTCTATGTTTTATTTGCGCCGACCGAGCGCGATTTGTATCCCGAGCCACAAGAGTTTCGCGTACAGCCTCCTTCTGATCTGGGCAATATTCTCGAAGGTGAATTTCGTCCTGGATTTTTCAACGGTGTAACAACCGTTGTACTCAAATTATTTTCTTGCGTGCAGCCTAGCGTGGCAGTGTTTGGTAAAAAAGATTATCAACAGCTGATGATCATTCGGAATATGACGCGACAGTTTGCCCTACCCACAGAAATCATCGCTGCGGATACCTGGCGCGCCGACGATGGACTCGCTCTATCATCGCGCAACACCTATCTGTCTGAATCTGAGCGTATTGAAGCGCCGACGCTGTATGCAGAATTACAGGCGGTAGCGCAGGCTGTAAGAGATGGCAATCTAGATGTATCGATGCTGGAAAAAAAATCGATGCAACGACTGGCCTCGCGCGGCTGGAATCCAGACTACGTATCCATTAGAAAACGTAGTAATTTGCAGCCACCCACCGCTGATGATCTTGCACAGAATGAGCCGCTAATCGTACTCACCGCTGCAAAATTGGGCGCTACGCGACTGATCGACAACCTCGAAATATGATTCACGCTAGTTGCTGGAAAAATCGCTTTGGGCTCAGCTTAGTTTCGAGCTTAGTTTCGAACTTAGTACTTAGCTTAATTTCGCTGCTTATCTTCACAAATTCAGCGCATTCAGAAATCACTGTGGTAGATGACGGTGCGCATACCGTGAGACTAACCACCGCTGCGAAACGTGTCGTTAGCCTCGCTCCCCACATTACTGAATTACTTTACGCCGCTGGTGCAGGCCAAACTGTGGTGGGCGTTTCAGCTTGGAGTGATTATCCAACCGAGGCAAAAAAATTACCCATCGTCGCTGATGGTAATCGCTTGGATCTTGAACGCATTATTGATTTACAACCTGATCTGGTCATTGCTTGGAA
>CANGFL010000232.1 GCA_947453015.1 Oxalobacteraceae bacterium
GCTATGAACCTACACACGCTTTCCAGGCGTGCGACTTAAACCACTCATCCATCTCTCCGGAATTCGTTTTAAGGCTGCTGCTAAACGAAGGCGTGGATTATAGCAAACCTTCACATCTCTATTGATCATTGACCCAGCATTCAATACAGCGCGGACAATTTAAATGTGCGCCTGATAGCAAAAGCACAGTTCGCAAGCAAAAAAAAGCCGCTTCGCCCGAAGACGAAGCGGCAATTCGGTAATAGGGCCATCGGAGTTAGCCCTACGACCTTCCCCCACAAAACGACGAAAACCTCACAGCACGCTAACGCTCACTACTAGCTTTAAATCGCTTGCTTCAATTGCTCCAAGATTGCTGGATTTTCCAACGTTGATATGTCTTGGGTAATCTCTTCACCTTTGGCGAGAACACGCAACAGTCGTCGCATGATTTTTCCTGAGCGAGTCTTGGGAAGATTGTCACCAAAACGAATTTCTTTGGGTTTAGCAATCGGACCAATTTCTTTCCCAACCCAATCACGCAATTCTTTTGCAATGGCTACGGCTTGCTCACCGGTGGGTCGCGCACCTTTTAACACCACAAATGCACAAATCGATTCACCTGTAGTTGGGTCAGGCTTACCTACAACCGCGGCTTCGGCAACCATAGGATTAGCAACCAACGCGGATTCGATTTCCATCGTACCCATGCGGTGACCCGATACATTCAACACATCATCGATTCGACCGGTGATGGTGAAGTAAGCCGTTTTTTCATCCCGAATAGCACCGTCGCCCGCTAAATACATTTTGCCTCCCAACTCTGGAGGAAAGTAGCTGGACTTAAAACGTTCCGGATCATTCCAAATAGTTCGAATCATTGATGGCCAAGGACGCTTCACAACTAAAATGCCACCGTGACCGTGCGGCATATCGTTACCGGCCTCGTCAACAATCGCCGCCATGATGCCAGGCAAAGGCAAGGTGCATGAACCCGGCACCATAGGAGTCGCTCCTGGCAGCGGAGAAATCATGTGACCACCGGTTTCTGTTTGCCAGAACGTATCAGCAATCGGGCACTTACTATCGCCAACATTTTTGTAATACCACATCCACGCTTCTGGATTAATAGGTTCACCGACTGAGCCGAGCAAACGTAATGAGGTGAGATCAAATTTTTTCGGATGCGCTTTTGGATCCGCATCGGATGCTTTGATCAGTGAACGTATCGCTGTCGGTGCGGTATAAAAAATTGTCGCTTTGTGGCGCTCTATCATTTCCCAGAATCGACCTGCATGAGGGAAAGTAGGCACACCTTCGAACACAATTTGTGTCGCTCCAACAGCTAAGGGACCATACGCAATATAGCTATGACCGGTGACCCACCCTATATCTGCCGTACACCAAAATACATCGGTAGGCTTAATGTCGAAGGTCCACTTCATGGTCAACGCAGCCCACAACAAATAACCACCGGACGCATGTTGCACGCCTTTGGGTTTGCCGGTTGAACCTGAGGTATACAAAATGAACAGCGGATGCTCTGCATTGACCCACTCAGGCTCGCATTGCTCTGCCTGCTTTTCAGTCAAGTCGTGCAACCAAATATCGCGACCGGCGGCAACATTAATTTTGCCTTTAGTGCGTTGATAGATGACGACGTTCTTGATGCCTTCGCATCCACCCATCGCTAAGGCTTCATCAACAATCGCTTTCAGTGGAAGCTGTTTACCACCGCGCACTTGCTCGTCAGCGGTAATAACAGCAACTGCGCCTGCATCAATGATGCGCTCTTGTAGAGACTTGGCTGAGAAACCACCGAAAACCACTGAATGCGTTGCACCGATACGTGCGCAGGCTTGCATTGCTGCGACACCCTCAACGGACATCGGCATATAGATGATGACGCGATCACCTTTTTTAATGCCTAGCGATTTGAGGCCGTTAGCGAACTTACATACTTTCTTATGCAAGTCACGATAAGTGAGTTTGCTAACCGATCCGTCATCGGCTTCGAAGATAATCGCTGTGCGATCCGCATTACCGTTAGTCAGGTTTCGGTCGAGGCAGTTGTAAGACACATTCAACTGACCATCGTCGAACCACTTGTAAAACGGCGCCTGGGATTCATCCAGAGTTTTTGAGAATGGCTTATGCCATTCAAGGTGCTCGCGCGCCAGACGCGCCCAAAAACCCTCGTAATCTTTTTCTGCTTCTGCACACAGAGCCTCGTAGGCTGCCATTCCTGCTACGTTGGCATTTTTCAAAAAGTCTGTGGGCGGAGCAAATACACGCTCTTCGTGCATGAGGGACTCGATTTCAGACATGGTGTCTCCATCCTGCGAATAATTATTGTGACTTAACGATAAGCCGGCACGCTTACTCAAGCCTTACATAAGACCAAGCGATATGCTCAGGTATGAGGCTACTAGCAGGCACTGAATTGGCTGGTTGTCGAGGTGTAAAATGACGCGCTGCGAAGCCGCTCACCGCGAGTAGATTAATTTAGCCTGCGGACGGCCTCAAAATGCACCAACTTACTATCGTTGCTTACGCTTGCCAATTTCATATTTTAAGCCAATCATGACCATTATTAAGCAAGAAGATCTGATCGAATCCGTCGCTGCAGCGCTGCAATTTATCAGCTACTACCACCCAACGGACTATATCCGCCATCTGGCCCGCGCCTACGAGCGCGAGCAAAGCGCCGCAGCAAAAGATGCCATTGCTCAGATACTGACTAATTCCCGCATGTGCGCTGAGGGTAAGCGCCCGATCTGTCAAGACACCGGAATCGTGAATGTGTTTTTAAAAATTGGTATGGACGTGCGCTTTGAAGGGTTTGCAGGGTCGATCACTGATGCCATTAATGAAGGCGTTCGTCGCGGTTACAACAATGCGGACAACAAATTGCGTGCTTCCGTCGTAGCAGATCCGCAATTCGAACGAAAAAACACCAAAGACAATACGCCAGCTGTCGTGCACATGGAAGTCGTGCCAGGTAATACATTAGATGTACAAGTCGCCGCTAAAGGCGGTGGCTCAGAAAACAAAAGTAAATTCGTTATGCTCAATCCCTCCGACTCATTAGTTGATTGGGTATTGAAGACTGTACCAACCATGGGCGCTGGATGGTGCCCACCCGGTATGCTGGGTATAGGCATAGGCGGCACAGCAGAACACGCCATGCTGATGGCAAAACAATCGTTGATGGAAGATCTTGACATGAGCGACTTGCTTGCTCGTGGCCCTAAAAATAAAACTGAAGAATTGCGCGTTGAGCTATATGAAAAGGTCAATGCGCTAGGTATCGGTGCGCAAGGTCTCGGTGGTCTGACGACGGTACTGGATATAAAAATCATGATGCATCCAACTCATGCTGCATCTAAACCTGTTGCCATGATTCCTAACTGCGCGGCCACGCGTCATGCACATTTTGTGATGGATGGATCGGGCCCTGTATATATGGATCCACCGTCGCTGTCTGAGTGGCCAGAAGTCCACTGGACGCCTGATACGCAAAAATCGAAACGCATCGATCTCAATACGCTCACTGCTGCTGAAGTCGCTTCATGGACGCCCGGACAAACGCTGCTATTGAATGGAAAAATGCTGACCGGGCGTGACGCTGCACATAAGCGCATTCAAGACATGCTCGCCAAAGGTGAAAAGCTACCTGTCGATTTTAAAAATCGTGTGATTTATTACGTTGGTCCTGTCGATCCTGTGCGCGATGAAGTCGTTGGTCCGGCTGGCCCAACAACCGCAACACGTATGGATAAATTTACCGACATGATGCTAGAAAAAACCGGTTTAAGTGCGATGGTCGGTAAAGCTGAGCGTGGACCGATTGCGATTGAATCTATCAAGAACCACAAATCAGCCTATCTGATGGCTGTCGGTGGTGCAGCGTATC
>CANGFL010000233.1 GCA_947453015.1 Oxalobacteraceae bacterium
CCATCCCCGGCTGCGTGTATGCGCTGGGCATTCACCCTATCTACGTTCCGCAAGCTAAAGAGAGTGATCTTGTTTTGCTGCGCGAGCGCTTAGCAGCAACGGTGGCGGACAACAAATTAGTAGCAGTCGGTGAAATTGGTTTAGATTTTTTTGTGCCCGGATTAGGGGAGGGTGAGCTGAGAGAGAAGCAAGAGTTTTTCTACTCTGAGCAATTGAAGATGGCGCGCGATTTTAATCTGCCGGTTATTTTGCATGTGCGCCGCTCACAAGATACTTTGCTGAAGTATTTGCGACGCATACGCGTCGTCGGTGGTTTAGCTCATGCATTCAATGGCAGCGATCAGCAAGCGCATGCGTTTATTGATTTGGGCTTTGTGCTCGGTTTTGGTGGTGCGATGACCTTTACTCGCGCTTTGCAAATTCGCCGTTTAGCCAGCTCACTCCCAGACACAGCATTGGCTCTAGAAACGGATGCGCCGGATATTTCACCCGCTTGGCTCCATCCTGCATCCAATAATCCGCAACAACTTCCTCGTATTGCAGCGGTACTGGCCGAGCTGCGTGGCCAGACCATGGCAGACATAGAGCGACAAACGACTGAAAATGTCGCTCGTGTTTTGCCGCGCCTTGGCAGCCTCATGATGGCCTGATTGCGCGCGCTATCGTTGGGGCTGTTGATCGGCGTGCTGTGGCTGCAATCCCGATCTGAGCTTCCTTCTGTTGTTGTATCGATAGTTTTGTTGCTGACTTCGCTTAGCGGGTTAATAGCAACGACTGTTCCTTCTCGCATCCCTTGGCGCGATCGTTCCAACTATAAAGTCATTACTTTGATGATCGCCGGCGGCTGCCTAGGTGTGGGTTGGTCTTCGTGGTTAGCGCACGAACGATTGAGTGAGAGTTTGTCTGCTGATGTTGAGGGGCGTGATATTCGCCTATTAGGCAGCGTTGAAGGTTTGCCAGATCTAGGTGCAACTGGTGAACGATTTCGTTTTCGCGTTGAACAAGCGAACTTAATGACGGATGAAAAAATTTCGGTACCAAGCCATGTGTCCTTGGGTTGGTATAGCGATCGTTCGAGCGATCCTCCGGAGTTGAAGTCCGGTCAACGCTGGCAGCTCACTGTGCGCTTGAAGCGTCCGCATGGTTTATCCAATCCCGGCGTGTTTGATGCAGAAGCGTGGCTGCTAAATGAAGGTGTGCGTGCTACCGGTTCTGTGCAAGCCCAGGGCAATCAACTATTGGATGAGCAAATCGCTCACCCAAAAATTTGGATTGATCGTGCACGTGCAACCTTACGAGAAAAAATTCTGACCGCTTTACCGAATCAACCGTATGTCGGGGTCATCATTGCCTTAGTAATTGGCGATCAGCGTGCGGTAAGTCAGAGCGATTGGGATGTATTTAACCGAACCGGTGTGGGCCATTTGATTTCGATTTCAGGTCTACACATCACCATGATTGCGGGCGTATTTGCTTTGCTGTGTCATTGGTTGTGGCGGCATTCATTTTTTACGCGTGCTCAATTACCGTTGCTTTGTCCGGCGCATAAAGTAGCGGCGTTAGCTGGATTGTTGGCAGCGTTTAGTTATGTTGCGTTGGCAGGTTTTGGTATTCCGGCTCAGCGAACTTTGCTGATGATTGCGGTGGTGACGTTATCGTTATGGCTGGATCGCATAGTAACGGTGTCACAAATTTTATTCACGGCGTTAGTAGTCGTGCTGCTGTTTGATCCTTGGTCGGTATTGTGGCCAGGATTTTGGCTTTCATTTGTGGCCATCGGCTGTATTTTGTTTGCTTGCGCTGGCCGAGCTGAAGAACTGCGGCAGAGCAGCGAAGCTGGAGTTAAAAAACATCTGCAGTCGGCCTGGCGCACCCAATGGGCGGTCACGCTGGGTTTACTTCCTTTAGGCTTTGCTTGGTTTGCTCAAACCTCATTGATTAGTCCCTTAGCTAATGCGGTGGCGATTCCCGTGGTTAGTTTTGTCATCACACCATTGTCGTTACTGGGCAGTGTTTTACCAGCCCCATTGGCGAGCAGCTTGCTGCTGGCGGCGCATGCAGTCACGGCATGGTTGGCCGAGGGTTTGGCATGGTTATCCTCAACCAAGCTGGCGGTGTGGACTGCGCCGCAACCGGATTGGTGTGTGTTTGCGTTGGCGATGATAGGCACGGTTTGGATGCTGGCGCCGCGAGGCTGGCCGTTGCGCTGGGTGGGCGTGCTGTTGTGGTCGCCGATGTTGCTAGCTAAGCCCGCAGCGCCCGAGCACGGCTTTTGGTTAACAGCTTTTGATATCGGGCAGGGCAATGCGTTACTGGTAGAGACGGCGAATCACAGGCTGATCTATGACACGGGCCCCGCATTTTCATTGGAAGCCGACGGTGGCAGTCGCGTCTTGCTGCCGTATCTACGAGCGCGAGGCATTCATCATCTCGATGGTGTGATGATCTCGCATAGTGATTCTGATCATTCAGGCGGCGCGCGTTCTTTATGGGAAGGTGTGGCTATAGATAGTTTTAGCTCGTCTTTGTTTTTTGATCATCCGTTGTTAGTTAATTCGCCGCGGCATGAGCCTTGTCACGCCGGACAGCATTGGGTTTGGGATGAGGTCGAATTCGATGTGCTTCATCCTCTAGCCGATCATTTACAAAATTCGACGTTGACACCCAATGCGCGCAGCTGCACCTTGCGAATTCGCTACCGTGAGCGCACGGTACTTTTGACTGGCGATATCGAAGCGCCCCAAGAGCGGGCATTGCTAGAGCGAGCCGGGCAGAGTAGAGAAGATTTGAAGGCTGATGTGCTACTGGCGCCGCATCACGGCAGTGGAACGTCTTCAACCAACGAATTCCTGCAGGCAGTGCACCCGTCAGTGGCGCTGTTTCAGGTTGGCTACCGCAATCGCTATCGACATCCCAAACAAGAGATCGTGCAACGTTATCGTGATCACGGCATTCTGCCGCTACGAACAGATCAATCCGGTGCAATTCGTATGGAGGTGGATGCAGATATCCGCTGGACGTCGTTTCGTTGTCAACGTCAGCGCTATTGGAGTAGTGAGCCGTGCTTACTGAAGCAGTAGTTGATGAGGTGTTGGTTGATAAGCGTGTGATTGCACTAGATTTAATCATTTGGATCACGCATATAAGCAGGCTGAAAATGTGAAGGGGGCTCCGGCGCTTTGAGGTATAATTCGAATTTCACGCTAGTGCCTTTCGGCCTATCCTGCAATGACCAAGTTTGTTTTTGTCACTGGCGGCGTCGTCTCATCCCTTGGTAAAGGGATTGCAGCAGCGTCTCTGGCCGCGATACTTGAATCGCGCGGCCTAAAAGTCACCCTCCTCAAGTTAGATCCATACATCAACGTTGATCCCGGAACGATGAGTCCGTTTCAGCATGGTGAGGTATTTGTCACCGACGATGGTGCGGAGACCGATCTCGATTTGGGTCATTACGAGCGTTTTATTACCGCTCGCATGAAGAAGGTCAATAATTTCACTACCGGTCAGATTTATGAATCCGTGATTCGTAAAGAGCGCCGTGGTGAGTATCTTGGCAAGACGGTCCAAGTCATTCCCCACATTACTAACGAAATCCAAGAATTTATTCATCGCGGAGCCGAAGGCTTTGACGTGGCGATCGTGGAGATTGGCGGTACGGTCGGTGATATTGAATCGTTGCCATTTCTTGAGGCTGCCAGACAGTTATCGCTGCGCGGCGGCCGTCATCATGCCGCCTTCGTTCATCTCACGCTGGTGCCGTATTTGGTATCAGCGGGTGAGCTCAAGACTAAGCCTACCCAGCATAGTGTTCAAAAGCTGCGCGAAATTGGTATTTCGCCGGATGCTTTGCTCTGCCGTGC
>CANGFL010000234.1 GCA_947453015.1 Oxalobacteraceae bacterium
CACACTGTTGCAAGATTATCGAAGCGGTATCCTTGGGCGCATTAGTTTAGAGACACCTGAACGACGCGTCGCGCTACTGGCAAGTTATCAGCCACCCGTGTCATTAGGTCTAGAGCAGCCGCGAGAAGAATACGAGCCTGAATAAATTTCGAATAGCCCTGTAAAAAAATAGACGAGAGACATCATGAGCCAGCCTACTTCGCCAGCAGATACTCCTTTCATCATCAATCAGCGTGAGCAAGGCATAGTTACCTTAACGCTGAATCGCGGTGCTCGATTTAATCCATTATCAGAAGAAATGCTAGCCGCTTTGCAAACGGAGATTGATGCGATTGCAAAAGATTCATCGGTCAGAGTAGTAGTACTCGCTGCGCTAGGTAAGGCATTTTGCGCAGGGCATGATTTAAAACAAATGCGAGCTGAGCCATCTACAGCGTATTACAAAACACTTTTTCATCGTTGCAGTAAGTTGATGTTGGCGATTCAGCAAATGCCCCAGCCGGTGATTGCACGCGTTCACGGTCTTGCGACAGCTGCCGGTTGTCAGTTGGTGTCTATGTGCGATCTTGCGGTGGCTTCTACCGACGCTAGCTTTGCAGTATCGGGTGTTAACTATGGATTGTTTTGTTCAACCCCATCCGTAGGTTTGTCGCGCAATGTGCTCCGTAAGCAAGCGATGGAAATGCTGCTGACAGGTGATTTCATCGATGCACATACTGCCAAAGAACGCGGCTTAGTGAATCGAGTGGTGTCTCCTGAATTGTTAGACCACGAAATTTCACTACTTACGAAAAGCATCATCGCTAAGCCAGCGGTTGCGATTGCTATGGGTAAGCAATTGTTTTACCGCCAGCTAGAGATGGGTATTGCAGCGGCGTATCAGCTAGCTGGTGAGAATATGGCGTGCAACATGATGGATGAAGCAGCCTTGGAAGGTGTGCAAGCTTTTATAGAAAAACGTCCTCCTTCGTGGAAATCATAAAACCTGCCACGTGCAACTAAAGTTGAGTAGTCTTTGCAGTTTCATAATTCGCAAAGATCCTGCGTTCTTCTCAGCTCATAAATCTTCATTTTTCATCTTGCAATACAGCTCGTTACGCGCATGACCAGATGCGAGTACATGGGCATCAACGGTCTTAGGCGATAAAAACTCGAATGGTTTTTTAGAGATCATGATCTCGCCTTGTTCGATAGAGCTGATGTCATTAAAAAGATGAACCTTGACAGCCTTGGTATTAACGAAGGTCAGTTGAGTATCTCGTACATTGGTTGAGATGGCATGTGAGCTGTAGCAGGAATCATCGTTGGCATAACTTGATTCCGGTCGCGTGGTGGCTGATAACCAATGAGGGCTGATATAGGTCATGCCCACTTGCATATGAGCGATTCGATACGGCCCTGCGCCGTTAGCTAACACCAGACCTTTGTAGGCGGGCCCTTCGTATCTGAATTTCTCATTCAAAGACAACGTCTCTAAGGCTTCTTCTAACGCACTTATCAGACAGCCACTTATTTTGGCTAAGGTATCGGATCCTGACATTTGCCATACTCTCAATGCATCATTGACTGAGTTAAAGCTACCGGTCTGCGAATTGCAATAGTCGACTAAAGCTAATACATGCTGTAATTTAAGTTGCGGTAAATTTTTTTGTGCAGCGTTGCACGATAATTTAATTTCATCGGGGTTCATTTTTAAATCCAGCCAGTCAAATACTTTCGGATGAATTATTTCTGACAGCGCATTTCGCTCTTTTGCAGTGATCGCTAAAATGGTCTTCTGAAACGATTTCATAAGATAATTTTTATGAAAAGGATTAATAGCCGCTTCAAGAGACATTCTAGAAAGTGTTACCGAGTAATTCTGTTGAAATTCATGCGAAGAAAAAAGTCCACACGAAAGTTGATGCCCTTTAGCTAGTTCTGTTGATTTGAATGAATCATCAGGTAAGAAAAGTTGATTGGCGTGTAGCATGCCATATTGATTTTTTACTTCTTCATTAATAGTGATTTGATAAAGACTATTAATTTCTTCCATGGCTGATTTGGTCGAATGATTAATGCCGATCTTATTGATTTTTGAAAGGCACTCAGTATTCAATCGTGACAGATACGATTCTTGTAGTAGCTTGGGTAGTGCCGGCTGAATTATTGCTGTGCGCCTCAGTACAGGTAGCATGTCGTCTCCTCGTGAATTGTTGCGCATGGTTTTTAATCGATCAAACGGATCGTTAAAATTTATTGTGATGAGTGCGTAACGAGTACGAAGTGAGAGTTCTGGTGATGCGAGCAGTGCGTCTGATGTGACGCAAGCTTTGTACTGAAATGATTTTTAAGCATTGCTCGTATGTTTTAAGACATAAAAAAACCCGCGCAGTGCGCGGGTTTTTTAGAGTGCAACGGTTGGTTCTGGATTACATCATTCCATCCATGCCACCCATGCCGCCCATACCACCCATGCCGCCCATACCACCGCCGCCTGCTGGTTTGTCTTCAACCAGATCAGACACCATGCAATCGGTAGTGAGCATCAGCGATGCGATAGACGCTGCATTTTGCAAAGCAGAGCGTGTGACTTTGGCTGGATCGAGAACACCCATTTCAACCATATCGCCATACGTGCCATTGGCTGCGTTGTAACCGAAGTTACCTTTGCCTTCGAGTACTTTGTTGACGACCACTGAAGCTTCTTCGCCAGCATTGCTAACGATCATGCGCAGTGGCTCTTCCATGGCGCGCAGAACGATCTTGATGCCAGCTTCTTGATCAGGATTGTCGCCTTTGATTTTCAGGTTGGCACGTGCACGCAGTAGCGCAACACCACCACCTGCAACAATACCTTCTTCAACAGCAGCACGAGTCGCATGCAGAGCATCTTCTACGCGTGCTTTTTTCTCTTTCATTTCGACTTCGGTAGCAGCGCCAACTTTGATCACTGCAACACCGCCTGCCAACTTGGCAACGCGTTCTTGCAATTTTTCACGATCGTAGTCAGACGTTGCTTCGTCAATCTGAACGCGCAATTGTTTTACGCGTGCTTCGATCGATTTGCTTACGCCAGCGCCATCAATGATTGTGGTGTTTTCTTTGCCCACTTCAATACGTTTAGCTTGGCCGAGATCGTTCAGTGTGACTTTCTCTAATGTCAGACCCACTTCTTCAGCGATAACTTGACCGCCAGTCAAAATAGCGATGTCTTCCAGCATAGCTTTACGACGATCACCAAAACCAGGTGCCTTAACAGCACATGTTTTCAGAATGCCGCGGATGTTGTTAACCACCAAAGTTGCCAGTGCTTCGCCTTCGATATCTTCAGCGATGATCAGCAGCGGGCGACCGGCTTTCGCAACTTGCTCCAGTACGGGCAGCAGATCACGAATGTTAGAAATCTTCTTGTCGCACAACAGGATAAAAGGATTATCCATCAGGGCGACTTGCTTGTCTGGGTTGTTAATGAAGTACGGTGACAGATAGCCACGATCAAATTGCATACCTTCGACGATGTCGAGTTCGTCGTTCAGTGATTTGCCATCTTCAACAGTGATAACGCCTTCTTTACCGACTTTTTCCATCGCTTCGGCGATACGATCACCGATTGAGCTGTCTGAGTTAGCCGAGATCGAACCAACTTGTGCGATCTCTTTAGATGTTGTGCAAGGCTTGGAGATTTTTTTCAGTTCTTCAACGGTCGCTGCTACTGCTTTATCAATACCGCGTTTCAGATCCATAGGGTTCATACCGGCTGCAACGTATTTCATGCCTTCACGAACGATGGCTTGTGCCAACACAGTTGCAGTAGTGGTACCGTC
>CANGFL010000235.1 GCA_947453015.1 Oxalobacteraceae bacterium
GATGGTGGGCCCGTTTGTTTCGCTGACAGATCTGGCCGACACGGCGCTGCTCGGATTGGGTGTCTCGATTATTTTTATTTTTATCGCACGACCTGTGGCCGTTTTACTTTCATTATTCCCGACGAATATCAGTTTCAAAGAAAAGCTTTTCCTTTGCGCTGTGCGAGAAACCGGCGTGATACCTGTCGTACTTGCCGTGATCACTGTCGCCCAATTTCCTGATCTGAAATTGATGATGCCGCTCACAGCCTGGACCGTCATCTGGACGTTGAGTTTTCTGCCTGCAGTCACTCCATGGTGGTCGGAACGCCTAGGATTGATAGAAAAAAAAGCGTAATGAAAAAAATCACTCAACTAACCACACCAACATAGAGTTTGAAAATATTTTATCTATTTAATAACGTTAATCGTTCTCAAAATTAGGCCCTCTTAGACGACTAAATACTCGCTCAAACTGAGTTTGACTGAATTTTGAGTGCAATCCCCCTCAATAATTATCATTTGATAATTATTTACACCCTGCTACGCCTCTTCAATGTCGCAAAATTCTGGCGCGCCCCCACAATCTGGTGCATGATTTCTACCTGGCAACTCTCCTGGTCATTAACTAGGTGGGAAAAAAGCCCGTTAATAAACGATTCACATGGGGGAAAGCTCAATGCAAGCAGATACAGGGGGGGCGCGGGACGCCGGAGGGGATCATCACTCGGCACCGTATTTTGGCCTTACAGATCTGATTTTTGTGGTCATCGCTATTGTCGTAGCCGTATTGGTTGTCCGTTTGGGGTACATGACTTGGCTTGATGGCAGCAAGACCGAGGACACCAAAGCCAATGGCGAGGCCGTGGCCACGTGGCTGACAGAACAAGGACTCAAGCGCGAAAAAGGCGAAGACACCGGCGTGCCAGCATGCAATCGTGGCGAGAGCACCTGGGCCCAGTGCCGCGAAGCGCTAGTGGCTAAAGGCGCTCCACTCGCATCACTTGAAAACGCATTTGAATCAAAAAACCTAGTCTTTGCTGATGCCTGCGACCGCACACGGCTCGACACGCATGGCTCCATCGTCATAGAAAAAGGAACACCCAAACCACCGGATGGCAGCTCACTTGCGTATGGCCCTCTTGCGGATGAAGAGCCGCTCGCCGAGCCAATAGCGATCAGAGTATCGATCTGTGGACGCGCCTTCGCGATTAATCACATCGCCGAATTAAAATTCTAAAATAGACGAGGAAACAGATTATGGACGCGAGCCGGGACACACCGGAAAAATCGACTCACACGCTACGAAGCCTGGTCTTTTCGTGGCTGTTTGATCAGTCGAATCCGAATAATTTTCAAAAAAGCTTTGATAAGTACATCTCGCTACTGATCATTGCCAATCTAATTAGCATGCTGGCAGAGCACGTACCTGCCATTTATGATCCACACAAACATCTGTTTCATTTGTTTGATATGTTTTCGCTTGCCGTATTCACGGTCGAGTATTTGCTGCGCTTCTTTGTAGCACCACAAGATCCGGAATTCGCCAAGTCGGGTATGCCTCGTCTGAAATATATTTTCAGCACCTATGCCCTGATTGATTTGGCCGCCATTTTGCCTTTCTATCTGGCGTCGTTCATATCGATCGACCTGCGCATGCTACGAATCTTGCGATTGCTGCGACTGTTGAAATTGGCGCGCACGATGGTGCCTGCGATCAAAGAGTTCCGCGAATTAAATAAAGGTCGCACTTTCCGCCAGCAAGTATATGCACTGCTAAATCCCACGGAATACAGTGGCAAATTGCAAGATTTACTAGACACCTTTGTTGTTTGGTGGGTCTTCATTTCGGTGGTGGCCGTTATTTTGGAATCGGTCGAAGCGATTCATTACGTGCTCAACCTTCAGTTCATTGTTTTAGATGCGATCGCTGTATTCATCTTTTCAATGGAATATATTTTCCGACTGTATTCGTGCGTCGAAAACCCCGAACTGCAAAAACGCTTTGCCGCTCGCTTTCACTATGCACGCCGACCCATCGTTGTTATTGATTTCCTGGCGATCGTACCGTTCTTCTTAGAGAGCTTATTGCATCAATTGTTTGATTTGCGATTCTTGCGAATCTTCCGTTTGATGCGACTGCTGAAGTTAACGCGGTACACCACATCGACTGGTACCCTAACCAAAGCCTTACAGCGTGAATGGCCGGTGATTGCTGCATCAACCTTCATCATGTTGTTGCTGGTGGTTTTGACAGCCAGCTTAGGGTTCTTATTTGAACATGAAGCCCAACCGGACAAATTTGAAAACATTCCTCAAGCTATTTATTGGGCAGTGATCACACTCGCCTCCGTGGGTTATGGCGATATCTCGCCTGTCACTCCGGCAGGTCGTATGATGACGATCGTGATGGCACTGGTCGGTATTGGTATCTTTGCGGTACCCGCTGCTATTCTCTCAACTGCTTTTAACGATCAGCTGCATAAAGATCGTGAGTTAATGCATGAAGAGATGCTACGTATGATTAAGGAAGGTGAAATCACTCCTGAGAAATACGAGCTACTCATGAAGCAAGCGGATGATCTGCGTATCACTTCTCATGAGGTTGATAATCTGATTGAGCAGGTTAGAAAAGAAAAGCTCGAAGCTGAACGCGGAATACTGCCGCTGGAGATGATTAAAGAACGACCGGAAATCGCTTTCGAGCAAATTCGTATGGCCATTTCCAGTCTGCGTCAGATTGCAGCGACAGGTAATCGACAACAGATCCAGCAATTGTTTGATACACCGGGCAAAGCCACGGACGATGAACGAGCTATCTGGCGACAGATAGATCGCGGCTGATAAAAAAAAGGGGGCAATTGCCCCCTTTTTCAATTCTGCTAAACCACCAGCACGAAAGCTATTAACAGCGTCACTAGCACCAAACACATGACGAAACCGGTGCGGTCTTTTTTAGTGTGCCGAACCTCCGTTGCCGAGGGCGGCTGCAGACTATCTAGCAAGCGCTGTTTAGCCCGCTTAGATGATTGCATTATTGAATGAAGCAGTACGAAATGCATGGCCCCTCCTTCAAGAGATAACTCTTTGAAAAGCTTCTCATCGATTCTCACCCTGAATCGCATGGAAAGAAGGGCTTTTTTGTACTAAACGTTCACTCAAAAATAAGACAAGTCAACCACCCGCATTTTTCAGACTAGGCGCCAAGAATTGGGGAATTATTTCCCGTAGGGATTATAATTCTGCTGCTCAACAGCATTTTTCTAATTCTCTGCCCTAGCTACCCCATGAAACGCCGCCTGATGCAGATCCTTGACGGATCTTCTCCTGATATTTTTAGCAAAATCGTCGAATGGATGATCACCGTCGTCGTATTGACGAATTGTGCCGCCGTGGTATTCGACTCCGTTCCTGAAATCCATGCGGAACACAAAGAATTTTTTCATGAGCTTGAGTTTTGGAGCGTGATGTTCTTCACCACCGAATACATTCTGCGCTCGTGGTGTTATGGAGCACGATACTCGAAAGAAGAAGGCGGTGCATGGCGCGGACGTAAAGAATACATGTTCAGTTTTTTTGGACTCGTGGACTTCTTCGCGACTGCTCCGTTCTACGTGCATTTCATTTTTCCTTACCTCGATTTGCGCGTACTGCGCGTTTTGCGCTTACTGCGTATCTTGAAACTGTCGAAATACAACACGGCATTGCAAGATTTGTTTCATGCCGTGGCCTCAGAGAAAAAAGCATTCGCCTCTGCGCTATTTCTTTTAGTGATCGCCACGATTGTGTCCGCCTCGCTGATGTACTTCGCTGAGGGACA
>CANGFL010000236.1 GCA_947453015.1 Oxalobacteraceae bacterium
ACGACTCAACACCAAAGTCGCGCTACGACCATGGGTTTTTCAGCCGTTGATGGATTAATGATGGGGACACGCAGCGGTGCACTTGACCCAGGGGTTTTATTATTTTTACTGGAGCAAGGCTGGGATCACGACGCGATAGAAAAACTGATTTACAAACAAAGCGGCTTACTGGGCGTCTCGGGTGAAAGTGCGGATATGCGCGTGTTATCGACCTCGAACTCTGAAGCCGCTCGCTTTGCGATAGATTTATTTACTCATCGAGTGGTGCGCGACATTGGCGCACTGACTGCCTGTGTAGAAGGTCTGGATGTTTTAGCATTCACGGGCGGCATTGGCGAACACGACTCAGAATGTCGAGCTAAGGTCGGTCAGTCATTAGCCTATCTGGGCGTATCCATAGACAGCGCACGTAATCAACGGGCTAACGGTGATACAGTGCAGCCAATACAATCCGACAGTAGCCGCGTTGAAGTGTGGGTGATCCCAACGGATGAGGGCCGTGTATCAGCCCAAGAAGCTATGGCACTGCTCTGAACTAAGACGCTTAACTTAGACGATTAAATACGAAGCTGAAATACGATGCTGAAATACGGCGTACAAACTAAAACACGATGTAAGTTAGCATATACGGCCAACTCACATCGTGCAAAATCTAATTAAGCTATCTCACTAAGCTCGATTGGTGTTCAGGCTTCAATCAAAGCTGAACTAAACAGTGTATTTATTATTTCAAAACTGAGTGATCATTTTTCTTAATGATCACATCAAGGTGCGGCTGGAACGTCGAGCGACTTACGCCCCACCCATTCAAGAATCGTTCAAACAAGGCTTGTTCTTGCGGAGCTGCATGTCCATCCGATAAGAGTGCATCCGCGAGATTCAACAAGATACAAATCTTTTGTGGCTCATTCAGCAAATTAGCACTAGCGGAAAGATAGTCATCAAACTTAGTGGCTTTGCCATAGGCCATCGCATCATCTAGCAAACGCTCATCACCATGCAGATTGGCGAGCAACACACCAAACTCTTCTTGCTCAATTGCGCCATCCGCTGACGTCATAAACAGCAATCCCACAGCTAACGCAATGCGAGGATTGAGTTCAGGGGTTTTACCTTTAAAAACATCAAATAATCCCATGGTCAGTCTCCTTTGTTAATGTATTTACCTGCCTGAATCAGATGCAACGTAGTTATTATTTTTCAGCAAATGCTCGTTCAATCACGAAGTCACCCGGCTTACTGGTACTACCTTCATTAAAGCCACGCTGCTCCAGAAGAGACTTTAAATCTTTGAGCATCTCGGGGCTGCCGCAGATCATTATCCGATCACGTTCACGATCAAAGGCTTGTTCACCGATGTCGGTAAAGAATTTACCTGAACTAATTAAATCGGTAATACGACCCTGATTGGTAAAGGCTTCGCGTGTCACGGTCGGATAGTAGACCAGCGCATCCTTAACAATTTCACCCAGAAATTCGTGATTGGGCAATTCGTTAGTCAGGTAGTCGTGGTAGGCCAACTCGCTAACAATACGCACGCCATGAACTAAATAAACTCGCTCAAATTTTTCGTAAGTATCGGGATCGCGAATGATAGACAGAAAAGGAGCCAATCCCGTTCCGGTAGAAATAAGATACAAATTCTTACCCGGCAAAAGGTAGTCGATCAGCAATGTGCCGGTAGGTTTTTTGCCGACGATGATCTTGTCGCCCACCTGAATATTTTGCAAAACAGACGTCAGCGGACCGTCGGGTACCTTAATACTTAAAAATTCCAGATGGTTTTCATAATTGGCGCTAACAATAGAATACGCACGCAACAGGGGCTTACCATTGATTTTTAAGCCTATCATCGTGAAATGACCATTAGAAAACCGCAGTGACTGGTCTCTGGTGGTAGTGAAACTAAACAAACGGTCAGTCCAGTGCTGAACTGACAAAACTTCTTCTTCAATAAACGCGCTCATACGATTTTTTGGGCCACAAAAAGAACAATTTCCGTAAGCATACCAAAGAAAAACCCGCCAGCTGAAAAGGCTGGCGGGTTTAGGCACAAGGCACCCCTTCCCTCAACCGTCAAAAAATGATGGCTATCAAGGCGCCAAACTGTCATTACTCCTAAAGTCATGCCACTTTGGGAAAGATCATGCATTTAAAAGAGCTGCCTAACATAGCCAAACGATATTTTGGTCGACTTCTACTTTTATTTACGATTGTTGCTTTGGTTGCTACGTTTGGCTCGCGTGTAGTACTGGGTCCCCGCATACCTGCTGCTTTAGTAGTGCAGCGTGATTTTATTCAAACCATAGTCGCAACGGGACATGTGGAAAGTCCGCATCGTATTAGCATTGGCAGTCAAATCGTCGGGGTAGTAAAAAATATACCGGTTACTGAGGGGCAGAATGTTCAGGCTGGAGAAGTACTCATTGAACTCGATGATGCTGAATGGAGAGCGGCAGCTCAACAAGCAGATATGCTGGCGTTACAAGCTCAAGCTCGGTTGCGTCAGGTGCGCGAAGTACAGGCGCCGGTAGCAGCGCAGAGCTTAGTACAAGCAGAGATCAACGTTAGTTACGCAGAAAAACAATGGCATAGAAATGTAGATTTGTTTACAAAGTCGTTTATCAGCCAAGCGGCATTAGATGAAGCAAAAAAGAATGTCGATCTAACACAAGCACAATTACAAACCGCAAAAAAACAAGTACAGACAACTCACCCTACGGGTAGTGATTATCAAATTGCTGCCACGACACTGTCACAAGCTGAGGCGAACTCGAAAATTGCCTATTCACGTCGTCAATACACCGTGATTAAGACACCCATCGCTGGCACCTTGATCTCGCGCGATGTTGAGGCTGGTGATGTCGTACAACCCGGCAAAGCATTAATGACGCTCTCCCCTTTAGGAACGACTCAATTAGTGGTTCAAATAGATGAAAAAAATCTACCACTGTTAGTGCTAGGCCAATTAGCACGAGCTTCCGCTGACGCTTATCCCGCACTGAATTTTTCAGCCGCGATTAGCTATATCAATCCCAGTGTCGATCTTCAGCGTGGCTCAGTTGAAATCAAACTTAACGTACCTGAGCCGCCCGCTTACTTACGCCAAGACATGACGGTGTCGGTGGATATTCAGGTCGCCACGCGCTTGAGAGCAATGTTAGTACCGACGGATACCATACACGACGTCAAAAGTCGGCAGCCATGGGTACTTAAAGTCGCTGATGGGAAGGCACGTAAACAAGTTCTGCGTGTAGGTTTGCAAAGCGCAGGAATGAGCGAAGTACTTTCCGGGTTACGCGTTAATGATCGTATATTAACGTTTACTAATGAGGTAAATGAAGGAGATCGTATTCGACCCATTAGCTATAGCGAAGCACCATGAACTTCTGGCTACCGTTTGAATGGATAGTCGCGTTACGCTTCTTGCGTGAAGGAAGAATGCAGACTTGGTTCATCATTCTTGGCGTAACCATCGGAGTGGCCGTTATTATTTTTATGTCCGCCTTACTCACAGCGTTACAAACGAACTTTATACGGCGTGTACTTACCGCACAATCACATATACAGTTACTACCACCGAAAGAGGTCGCACGAACATTAGGAGTATCTTCGACTACATCGCATCATTTTTCAGAAAACGCCTTAATTCAAGCGCCGCTACAACGACTAAAATCTATCGATCAGTGGCAAAACATTGTGAAACAAATTCGCGCGATGCCCTCTGTTCTGGTGGTATCACCGACTGCGGCAGGGTCGGCTCTGGTGGTACGCGGTAATGCAAGCCGCTCAGTGAC
>CANGFL010000237.1 GCA_947453015.1 Oxalobacteraceae bacterium
AAAGTGTACGGCACGCTCAGGGGACGCACCTCGGTTTCAACAGTCCAACCGGGTTTGGGCATCGGTTTGGCGCCCATGACTGATTCGGGTAATTCGACAATGACTTCAAGCGTTGGCGAACCTTCACAACCGTGGGAGACTCCAAACGATAGTCGCTGATAGCTATCTTGAGTCGACTGCTTTGGCGATACTGTGGCATGACCCCATGCCTGCTGTGAAAGCAGAAGACATGGGGCGAGAGCCAAAGTAAAAAGTGATTTTGATCTAAACATCATTACCATTTTCCTTCTAAACCAACATAAGCCGAACGTCCATTACCAGGATAATAAGCAGCACCGGGGCTACCACCAAAGCCAGCACCGATATTCGTAGTGGCTGCATATTTTTTATCCGCTAAATTTCGTGCATCCAAAAACCATGACCACGTTTGATCAATCGGGCCACCTGCTTTGAATCCGAGCAGGGCATACGAATCATTCGATACGCTGTTGGAGTTATCCATTGGTGCTGCCGTTGGTACCCATTCAAACGTTGGGCCAGCGTAGGATGCCGGCATAGCGCGTGCCCCTTTATCAGCGCCCCAACGATACAAAGTTTCGCCCCGCAACATAATAGGTGGGAAACCGGGCATGCGGTTATTACCGTACAACGCGTTGTTATCAAAGCGGAAGTCGCTGTACAGAAAAACGCCGCGCGCTTCCCACTGACGATCAAACAATCCAGACAAGCCTAACTCAATACCTTGATGAACTGTCTTGGGTACATTGCTCGTAGCTGAGGTGCCGAAAACTGTGCAGGTGGTGCTGCTATTAATGCACACCGTTTGAAACTCGTTGCGCAAATTAGCGCGATACAACGTTAGGTCGTAAAACACCTGATCGCGACCGTTATTAATGGCTGCCTCACCGCGAGTACCGACCTCATAACTCACACCTGTTTGCGCTTTCGTCGCTAGCATAGTGCTGGTGACATCAAAAATAGGCGGCTCAAAATTATTACTCACATTAGCAAATACCTGAGCGGATGGTGATACGTTATGAATCACACCCAGCCTAGGAATCCATTGCGTATATTGAACGTCATAGTTCGATGAAGGTGTTACTGAATCGTCTTTTTTGCGGTTCGACTGATGATATTGCAGCGATCCGATCAATGTCGTTACATCCGACAAGCTAAATTTATCCTCGATTAAGAACCGATGATTATCCGATTTTTGTGAGTACTGCGTGCTGACCGCACCAGGAACAAAGCCGGCTCCAACTCTACGGGTACGTCCATCGGTAGTACCAAAATCAGGCAAATAACCTACCGTCAAAATATTATTCGCGCCCAATAATTTGGATTTGTCAGATACCTTAATGTGACCGCCATAGGTCGTCGTATTTTGTTCAATAAAGCCAAACGTAATAGGATGCCAGAGATCATGCTGCAATACGTAGGTGGCAACTTCGATTTGATAATCACCATTGGTATAAACCGTTTTATTTGCTAAGCGCTGAGAATCAACGTCGCGACGCTGGAAGCTATCAGGCCACGATGAATTATTCGCCACTGTGGGATCGGATCCCAATTGCGCTCTAGTCACATAGCCTGGCAATTGGGAACGACTTCTCACCGCCGCCATAAAAAATCGAGACTCTAAACTACTGCTGAGTTTCACACCAATGTTGGCTACTGCTTTTTGACTGCTTTGGGCCGAATGATCGCGGAAACCATCTTGCTGCATCGTGTTAACCGAGAGGTTGTAATCCCAAATATTTTCGCCATCATTATGTGGCTTAACTACGCCACCAGTAATCGCTTGTAACCGTGCGTAGCCAAAGCTACCCGCTTCTGCTCTGCCAATCAGCTTTGGACTGTCATAACCTGTAGGCGAAACAAAGTTAATTGCACCACCTAAAGTGCCATTTGCGTAGCCTGAAGCGTTCGCGCCACGTAAGACTTCAACATACCGCGCCGCTGAAGGATCGACCGTTTGCATGTCAAAAAATCCGTCCGCATAGTTAATAGGTATTCCATCCTGCATGACTTTCAAACCAAAACCATGATAGGTACGACTAAGCGCTGAGCCGCGGATAGAGATACGCGCCTCCTCCGATCCAAATCGCTCTTGCACAAACACACCCGGAGCTAAGCCTAATGAATCGACCCAGGTTGACACACGACCTTGTTTAACTACATCCATATCTACTAACGAAGCGCCGCCTGGAATTTCTTTGATTGCTTGCGCTGCCCGTGTGATATCACGTTGAGTTGAAATTGGGTCGGCTGTGCCTGTGACAACTACTTCAGGTAAGCGCTCTTCTGCTGCTGCCGATAAAGCCCCCATAGCCATAAGTATCGCTACTGATACTTTGCTCAATTTAAATGACGAATTCATCTGAAAATCCTTTTGTAATTAATTTCTTAAACCGACATTTTTTCAACTAAAGAGGCCCGGCGCAGGCGCACTGGCGAACTGATTAGTTTCTGAAAGTCGACAAGTCCATGATGCATGCTCGCTATGCGGCATAGGGATAAAGCTAATCATTGACTCCGCCGTTTTAGACGAAGACCATGAATACCAAGGATGGGAAATTAAAGCGGAGGTGCGCGGGAGAGAATGCTATGCCCGGAAAATAGCTGGACAAATAGCGAAGTAAAACGCGAAGGAACTTCAGAGGAAAAGTGATTTACAAGTAATTTCGATGCGTCAAAGGTATCCGCAGCACCCGTTGATGCGCAAAAAACGCAATGCTTATGTGCTGCATGCTGATCAATTGACGACGGGTCATTGTTATCAATGCCCTGCTTAATCCAATGGGTACCCGTGGTAGTACAAACTTCAAGTAACGTTTCAGCGCTCTTAGCGTTGATGCCCGCCCAAGCAGGCGCCAATGCTTGCAGCAATACGGCTGCAAGCAGACATTTGGCAATCCAACTTAACGGAGCGGTGTGAAGTTTCATCGGGCTGAAATATAGCACAAGATAAACTTATTAATTAGGCATGTAGTGCATCAGTCATCTGCGCCTATGGTTTATCCGCGTCTGATCGTAAAACCCTTTGCACTGCAACCAACCCACAACAACGCGCCACCTCATAGGCACTAACCGCCCTATCCTTGCAAGGGTTGGTATGATGCCGGTTTACCTTAGGCGCCTTTCCCATGAATGCTCCATCTGGCGTAGCTACGCTGAATTATCACAACGGCGACCACTATGTAGGCCAACTACAAGATGACTGCTACCACGGGGTCGGCACCTACAAATTTGCTAATGGCGCTGAGTACGTAGGCGAATTCTCTAACAATCACTATCACGGCAAGGGAACGTTTAAATACGCTAATGGCGATATCTATAACGGACAGTTTCAAGAGGGACAATACGAAGGGCAAGGTAATTACCTCTTCGCGAATGGTGACAACTACGTAGGAACGTACAAAGACAACAAGCAAAGTGGCCGTGGTGTTTTTGTATATGCGAATGGTGATCGGTATGAAGGTGAATTTAAGAACGATAGATTCAATGGTCAGGGATCGCTAATTTTCAAAAGTGGTAACAAGTACCTAGGCCAATTTCTCGATGGACGCCCTGATGGCCAAGGCACCTACACCTTTCGGAATGGCGATGTCTATAAAGGTACATTCAAACGCGGTGACAAGCATGGCGAAGGTACCGAAACCTATGGCGATGGGCGACCGAAACGACAGGGACAGTGGAAATCAGGCCAATTTATAGGCTAGTACGCAATCAACCTATTTCAAATGAAGACCTATTTAGGGGTATGTCATGGCGAGTAATCTGCCGGTTCA
>CANGFL010000238.1 GCA_947453015.1 Oxalobacteraceae bacterium
ACCGGCGTATTTAAAAACGTGTGCGCGATAGTTGGCAGTATTTTTTGCACGTAGTGCTTTGCGCCGCCGGTAACGGTGCGCCACTGCGGGCGATTGGTAATTTGTATCAAGCCGTGATTACTACAAAAGCGCACGAAGGTAGCTAAAGGAAAAGCTAACATTTGCTCTGTCGGGCATGACCAGATGCAACCAGCCATGGGCAGTAAATACCAGTTCCGAAACTCAGTGCTGTAGTGGTGGCGATCAAGAAATTCGCCTACTGAAATTGACTCGAGCATGCCGTCGGTTTTAGCCATGGCAGTAGTTTGTCGATTAAAGCGAACGATATCTTTTAGCATTCGCAAAAATGGCCGATTGAACAAATTGCGCCGCTGAGCAAATACGGTGTCGAGGTCGGCGCCGGCCCATTCCAAGGTGCTGCCATCGGGCAGTGGAATTTTTACCGCGAATGTCATTTCGCTGGCCGCTGTCTCGACCTTTAATTCATCAAAGAGTCGAATTAGATTGGGATAGGTACGGTGATTAAATACTAGAAAGCCTGTGTCTACGCCATGGGTGATGCCATCAAGAGTGACGTCGACAGTATTGGTATGTCCACCAAAGTATGAGCCTGCTTCGAATAATGAAACCTCATGACCGTCGCGCGATAGCTGCCAAGCAGCTGTCAGCCCCGAAATACCTGAACCTATAACGGCGACTTTCATACGTAATCCAAACGGTGGGAGATAAGGGATGACTCAAACTGTATTTTGCAAAGGGCGTAAAACACAGAGCCTAGCTTGAGTTTATCGGAAAATAAAAAAGCGGCGACGCCGGTCAGGGAGAAATACAAATGGGGGAAGATCGCCCTCACATGGCCACCGATTCTATCGGGAGGCGTCGCAGCAAAAAACTAGTACCACGTCGTATTTGCTTAAGTTAGCAAATGCTCGGATGAATTTATTGACCAGCAAGCGCTTTTTCAAGAGCGCTAACAAACGTTTTTTCATCGGGGCGCGTGCTACTACCAAAACTAGCGGCCAATTTGCCATCGCGGTCGATTAAATATTTACTGAAATTCCATGACGGGTATTTTGCGCCAGCTTTGACCAGTCCCGCGAACATAGGATTAGCTTCTTTGCCTTTGACGGAGGATTTCGCAAACATAGGGAATTTCACGCCGTAAGTGTTGTAGCAAAAATCGGCAATTTCTTTATTGTTGCCAGGTTCCTGGCTAAAGTCATTCGATGGAAAACCAAGAATAACCAAACCTTTGTCTTTGTAATTCGCATACAGTTTTTCTAAGCCTTCGTATTGCGAGGTAAATCCGCAATAACTCGCAGTGTTAACCACTAGCGTGACTTTTCCGCTGTACTGACACAAATTTTGCGGGGAATCGTCCTGCAAGCGATTGAATTTGTGATTCAGAAGTGTCGGACACTCTTCCGCTGCAGCGGCAGTGGGTACCAGCGTGCAGGCAGCGACCAGCATTAGGCAGATAGTCGTGGCTTGCGCTTTCACTAATAATTTAGTCATGGTCGATCTATACCCGAAGGTTTTAACTTAAACTGATGAGTCATTCTAGCGTATTCCCAGCATTTAGGTGCAAGGCAGGGTGAGGGAGAAAATACGTTTTAATTTTTGAAATTCCCTGTGCTTTGGGTCATGCCCTTTTGGGCATTGTTTGCCCGCAAAAGTTCTTGCAATAGCCGTATTTGATTAGAGAGTTCAATGCGCAACCTGATATTGGTACTGGGCGACCAGCTGAATTTCGATAGCCCTGCTTTGGAAAACTTTGATCCGTCTCAGGATTGCGTGCTCATGATAGAGGCGGTGGGTGAAGCCAAGTATGTCTGGTCGCACAAGGCGCGTACCGCGCTGTTTCTATCGGCCATGCGCCATTTTGCAAATCAGGTGGCCGAGCGTGGCTGGCCGTTTGATTACATTCAATTGGATGACCCTCATCCACCGGGTTTCGGAGAGCGATTGACCGTCGCATTGCAGCGTCATCGTCCCGAAACGCTGCGTGTCGTTGAGCCGGGTGAGTGGCGTATGCAAGAGATGATTCGCGAGACGTGCGGTGAGGAAAACACAGCACTGCGTATGATGGATGACCCCCATTTTTTGTGTAGCCGCACTGAGTTTTCGCAATGGGCCAAAGGAAAAAAAGAACTGCGCCTAGAATTTTTCTATCGCGTGATGCGAAAGCGATTCAATGTATTGATGGCGGGTGATGAACCTGTCGGTGGTCAATGGAATTTTGATGAAGACAACCGCAGTGCTTATCCAAAACGCACAGGGCCTGGTGTGATACCAAAGCCAGCGTTTTTTGAGCCGGATGCAGTGACTGAACAAGTGATGCAGTTAGTCGAAAAACTTTTTCCAGATCACCCAGGGCAGCTTAAAAATTTCGCCTGGCCAGTGACTCGCGAGCAGGCATTGCATGCATTGAATGTATTTGTCGATACGCGGTTGACTTCGTTTGGTCAGTATCAAGATGCGATGTGGACCAACACACCGCTGGGTTGGCATTCACTGCTATCGGCTGCACTAAATCTGCATTTGCTCAATCCGCGCGAGGTGATTGCAGCGGTTGAGCAAGCCTATCAAAAAGGTAAGATGAGTTTGGAAAGCGCTGAAGGATTTATTCGTCAAGTGTTGGGTTGGCGTGAATTTATTCGCGGTGTGTATTGGTTAGATATGCCAAAGTTGAAAGAGGCGAATCACTATCAGGCCGAGCGCGATTTGCCGGCGTGGTTTTGGACCGGCGAGACAGATATGGCGTGTATGCGCGACAGTTTGCAACAGACGCTGGAATGGGGCTATGCCCATCACATACAACGATTGATGGTGATTGGAAATTTTGCGACGCTGGCGCAGTTATCACCGAAACAGGTGGGTGACTGGTTTTTAGCTATTTATGTCGATGCGATTGAATGGGTCGAGCTGCCCAACACTGCGGGAATGGCGTTGCATGCCTGCGGTAGTCGATTTACCAGTAAGCCGTATGTGGCGAGTGGTGCATATATAGGCCGACAGAGTAATTACTGCACTTCGTGCAAATACGATCCCAAAGTTCGTGCGGGTGACAAGGCGTGCCCCTACACCACGTTGTATTGGGATTTTATTGATCGCCATGAAGCGACCTTGTCGTCCAACCCACGTACCGCGTTGATGACGAAGAATTTACAAAAGTTAGATACTGAGGAGCGCGCGCGGGTGAAACTGCACGCTCGTCAATTATTGGGTACGCTCAACGATCTTTAGCCTGCCTATCGTTTTGGCTCAACGGTTGTTACCTAAAAGATAACGTAGTATCAAGGTTAGTACTTCCTTACTCGAATGGGCGCCATTTTTGAGACACATTCGAAATTGAACTGTCACTCTTTGTTGGTAAACTTCTTACATTCATCGAAACTAGCTATTACTCACACATGCTGTATCCCGAACTCTTTCGCTCGCTTGAGCAAGTACGCTGGAACATGGAAAAAGACATTCCATGGGATCAGTTCGACGCGGCTCAATTATCTGATGAGCAAGCGCAAACCATACGCATGAACGCCATCACCGAGTGGGCAGCCTTGCCGGCAACCGAAATGTTTTTACGCGATAACCGACACGACAGTGATTTTTCTGCGTTTATGTCAGTGTGGTTTTTCGAAGAGCAAAAACATTCATTGGTGTTGATGGAGTACTTGCGACGTTTTCGTCCTGAGTTAGTGCCGACAGAAGAAGAGTTGCATAACGTGCGTTTTGAGTTCGATCCAGCGCCGCCATTAGAAACCCTAATGCTGCATTTTTGTGGCGAAGT
>CANGFL010000239.1 GCA_947453015.1 Oxalobacteraceae bacterium
GCAGAGCGTACCGGACTAGAGCGCACTCATTTGTATCGCAAGCTTAAGCAATTGGGCGTGGAATCAAACAAAGCAGCAAAGAAAACTGGATGACCACACTGCGCTTAGTTTACGGAGCGAATCAGAGTCAGCGCGAACACGCGATTAAAACTCAGATCAATCCCGCGCTATTCACCATGGCCTTGCTAGAAGGCAGCGCCGTGAGTAACGCACCGCTTGACTCTCTGGCATCTATCAAAGTCGTACGCATGGCACCAGGCTGCCCCTGCTGTAGCGGTAACTTAACGATGCGTGTGATGCTTAATCGTGCACTCAAAGAAAAACCCGATCTGGTATTTTTAAGTTTGGCAAATCCTCTGCATCTCACATCGATCAGAGATTTTTTGCAGGAAGATCAATATTCGGGTAGGCTGGACTTAGGTTTTGATCTTGACTGCGGGGCTGTAAATTAATTTTGGCATGCGAATTGCTGTACCTCTTGAAAAATCGTGTAACAGCACCATTTTGGATCACATAGCACTTACTCCAAGGAGCCGGCATGAACCTGATCTATAACAGCGAGCAGTACAGCGTGGTTGAGTTTGGTGCCGAGTCAGAACAAGAAGCCATGCGCTTCGGTGGTTATGAAATTCTCGATAAGCCAGCACAACGCGAAATCTTCATCGCAGGCCCACTCGCCGAAACCTTCAGACAACATGTGCGCGAGTTAATCGCTACTGCGCCAAGCATGGAAGAGTTTGATGAATTTCTGGATAGCTATGGCTCGCTCATGGCTCAACCTGTCGTACTGCACTAAGCGATAAACAAACGATAGCCAGCACGTGAATGCACAGTAATTCTCGTTTTATCACCAGCAATCAAACGGGCATTCACGATCAGCTGCATGACTTGATTCAACGTCGTGCAGCATCTGATTATCTCAAGCCCATCGCACCGAGCAGTCGTCTGGCATTTAACACTGCGTTAGGCGCATGGCGAGAAACCCATAAATCACACATCATCATTGATGCCGGATGTGGTGTGGGTTTATCCACTCGACGACTCGCCACCCTGCATCCCGATCATTTTGTAATTGGCATTGATCAATCATCAGACAGACTATCGCGCCAGGTGGAGTGGTCAGGAGCCAGCCCCGATAACTTCATCACTGTGCGAGCCGATGTCGTTGATTTCTGGCGATTACTCCATGAGGCTGCGATTTACCCTTCGCACCAGTACCTGCTCTATCCCAACCCCTGGCCGAAAAAACATCATCTAGCGCGCCGCTGGCATGCGCATCCAATATTTCCAACGCTGCTCTCACTCGGGGGTCATATTGAGTGCCGAAGTAATTGGAAAATCTATGTAGAAGAATTTGCAGCTACCGTGACGCTGATGAGCAGCATCTCTGCGCAGTGCGAAAAATTTTTGCCCAGCTCGACTCCCTTGACACCCTTTGAAGAAAAATATCTCGCCTCAGGTCATGAGCTCTGGCGTTGCAGTCTACATTTACCCGCTACTGGCAGTCACTGAAAGGCCAGTGAATTTTCGTGTTACCGTTGACACACAATCACTCTTAGTCGAGCCCTATCATGTGCCAACTGCTGGGCATGAATTGCAATACACCCACCGACATCGTGTTTAGCTTTACCGGCATTGCAACTCGAGGCGGCGGCACAGACGAACACAAAGATGGATGGGGAATCGCCTTCTTCGAAGGTGCGGGAGTACGACTATTCGTCGATCATCAATCGGCTATTGCCTCGCCTGTAGCAGAGCTGATCAAACACTATCCGATCAAATCTACCAACGTCATATCGCATATACGCAAAGCGACGCAAGGTCATGTCGCTCTTGAAAACTGTCATCCATTCGTACGCGAACTATGGGGGCGCTACTGGGTGTTTGCTCACAATGGTGATCTGAAAGAATTTTCACCAAAATTAAATGGCGCATTCCGTCCGGTTGGCACTACCGATAGCGAGCGGGCGTTTTGTTTTTTACTGCAGGAATTACGCAGCCGCTTCGGCGATACACCGCCAGCACAATCGGCATTGACTGAAGCCTTGAGGGAACTAACCACCAACATTGCATCGTATGGCGTGTTTAACATGATGCTTTCAGATGGCTCGGCGTTGTATGCGCACTGCTCAACCCGCTTGCACTACATCATCCGCAAATATCCGTTTACCCAAGCGAAATTGTCTGATGAAGATTTAACCGTCGATTTTTCAGAAGTCACCACTCCGAATGATCAAGTAGCCATCATCGTTACTGAACCCCTGACAACCACCGAAACTTGGCATGCCTTTACTGCGGGTGAGATGAAAGTATTCGTCGATGGTGAGCCAGTGAATTAATTCACTGGCATCACGTCACGAACTTTACAAATTCGGCGCCAGCCAACTTTGTAATTGTTCTGCACTAACGCCTCGACGCTTGGCCATGTCGGCCAACTGATCAGCACCTATTTTTCCGACGCTGAAATATTTCGACTCAGGATGCCCGAAATAAAATCCCGACACGGCAGCGCCCGGGAACATGGCATACGATTCCGTCAGACTCATGCCGATGTCTTCGCACTCAAGAATGCGGAACATATCTTGTTTAACCGTGTGCTCCGGACACGCAGGATAGCCCGGCGCAGGACGAATGCCGCGATACGATTCTGCAATCAACTCTGTCGCAGCCAATTGTTCATCACTGGCATAGCCCCACAAATCTTTGCGCACACGCTCATGCAAATATTCAGCAAAGGCTTCAGCAAAACGATCGGCTAATGCCTTGAGCATGATGGATGAATAATCATCATTGGCATCTTCAAATCGCTGCTCATGCTTTTCAATACCAATACCTGAGGTCACGGCGAACAGGCCTATGTAATCTGTAATGCCGGACGATTTAGGCGCGATGAAATCAGCCAGACATTGGTTGGGCCTAGCTACACCGTCAATGACAGGCTTTTCAGTTTGTTGGCGCAATCCATAATAGGTGAACGCAATTTCGGTTTTGCTTTCGTCGGTATAGATTTCAATATCATCATCACCAACGGTATTGGCAGGCAAAATCGCCATCACACCATTCGCCGTCAGCCAGCGACCTTCTATCAGTTTTTTCAACATCGCCTGCGCTTCAGCATACACATTGCTCGCTGACTCACCGACCACAGGGTCGGTCAAAATTGCAGGGAAAGGCCCGGCCAAATCCCAGGTCTGGAAAAACGGACCCCAATCGATGTAGTTAGCCAGCAGTGCGAGATCAACATTTCTAAAATGCCGCCGTCCTATGAATTTCGGTTTGTGTGGTGCGCACTTATCTTGAAACGACAAACGCATTTTGTTTTTGCGCGCTGCTTCCAACGACAACATAGGTGAGGCTTTCTTACCAGCGTGCTGATGTCGAATACGCTCATAGTCCGTCGCAATCTCGCTGATGTAGTGATCACGCGATTCTGGTGTCAGTAACGACTGCGCAACCGACACTGAACGAGAGGCATCCGGCACATACACCACAGGCCCTTCGTAATTCGGCGCAATCTTCACCGCCGTGTGAGCACGGCTGGTGGTCGCACCACCAATCAAGAGCGGCGTCTTCAAACCACGGAAATACGGATCGCGCTGCATTTCTTTGGCCACGTGAGCCATTTCTTCTAGCGAAGGCGTGATCAAACCCGACAAGCCTATGATGTCAGCGTTTTCTTCTTTGGCTTTAGCGAGAATTTCTGAACACGGCACCATCACACCCATGTTCACCACATCAAAATTATTACATTGCAAAACAACAGACACGATGTTCTTACC
>CANGFL010000240.1 GCA_947453015.1 Oxalobacteraceae bacterium
GGCGCGCGACATTGGCAGCATAGGCGCGGGCTTTAAGCCCGGCCGATACGGCGGATAGGTGCGCAAATGTTTAGGTGTGGGGGTCATGCCATGCGTGCAGGTGAAATTCAGGGCTAGAGTATGCCAGTGTTACCGATAGCGCGTTGGTTACGGGCTTTCATCAGGAACGCGGGGTTCCCTACAATATTAAGGGGAAAAGGCCGTGGCCTAGTGCGGATTACTCATTGCCGATTACGCATTAGGGCTATTTAAAGGGATTGTCTATCTTGTCCGTCGGTTGAAAGGTGATGTGTGTCGGCAGATTACTGGCGTGTTGTAGATGATCAATCGCTGCGTCAAGCACGGATTTTAATTTTAATGCCAAGGCCAGACCGGCCTGATCGCGCGTAATCGACAGTGAGCCATACAGCTCGACTTGATCCAGCCTATTTTCAATAGTGAGCTGACCGAGGGTGATGGATTCGGTTTCATTTTTAAATGGCTCCATGTCAGGCATGCTCATCTCCCATTATTTATTTCGCGATCGAATTCGTGGTTCCGGCAGGTTGATGCGCTTTGATTTTATATCGGCGGGCACGGTTGGAAAAAGTGTAATGCCAATCCGTTTTTCAAGCTCTGCCAATGAAACAACTTCGTACTCATTACCCGCCCTATTAGGCGACAACCAAGCCGCACCTTCTTTTTTTATCGGATCGTAGACTGCTTTAAAAATATGCGTCGGTATAAACACTCGTCCATTAATACGGGCAATGCGATCGCCTTCAAAAGCCGGCCCGGTAATAACAAATAACTCACCGCGTTGATTCACCAGATGCCGGGTAGATCCTTCGATGGCAGACCAGAGTATTTGATTGTGTTCTCTGTCTTGTGGAACGATATTCGCCAGCGAAAAACTTTGATGTTGCGATTCTTCTGACGGCATATCGGCGGCGGGAGACATGTGACCGCGGTCATAGCCCGAGTGTGCGTAGTCTGAAAGTTCAGCACGCTGATCCGACGGGATATTTTCATCCGCATGGAATGCATCTTTACGCTTGATTTCACGCGCTTGTACGAGGCTGGTTCGAGTCAAATGTTCGGCCGACCACAAAGGCGTGCGTGAAACGCCCGAGTGCATTACGGCAAAGGCTTCGTAGCACAGAGCCACCGTGTGCGTCTGCAAGCTAGCCCGAATAAAGACAGGCGCTTTGCCATCCACAAAATGGTTGAGACAAGTCTGACTTTGCGCAGTCGCTGGTGGCGGCGTGAGCGCCGTCAAACAGAGCGACAGCACCAAGAGGGATTGGGTGATTTTTCTCATCTAACGACCATTCATGTGTCTTATTCATTTCGAATTGGCCGGTGAAAGGAAGTTCAATTCGGCTTTCGAACGATATTGACGAATTTTACTCTCAAGAAAGATTGAGCTTTCGGAGAGCGCGGGTGTCAAAGAAGCGAAGGCCAGACGCTGTCTGGCGCTGTTGAAGTAATTCGATGAGGAGAAAAAAATGGACTATCAGAATCGGCGCGAAGAATATTCTTGGTTATTCCTGCTGGGAGGGCTGGCAGTGGGTGCCTTGGCTATGTTTGTGGTTGACCCCTCTCAGGGAAGTCGGCGCAGATCGCAGTTGCAAGACAAGATGAGTAATGCGACTCACAAAACATCCAAATTAATGGATCGATTTGTCAGAGATGCTCATAACCGATTGCTGGGCTTGCAGGCGCAAGCGCGACGCATCATGGCGCCCAAATCTCTGAAGCCGATTGATGACCATGTCTTAGAAGCGCGTGTTCGGTCGCGGCTTAGTCGCGAAATTCCTCAGTTCGATGATGTGCATATCAGTGCTCGTCAGGGAACGATCAGCCTGTCTGGCAATATCAATGCGGAAGAAGAATCGCGTCTGCTCGAAATGGTAGAAGCGATACCCGGTGTCGAGGCAGTACAGCACAATCTCGAGGTACGCTCGGTCGACAATGCGATCCGTCGTGCAGGTTGGTCTGTCGTTGATACGGTATCGGTTGTCTGCGCAGTCAGCGCAGGACTCGCCGTTTTATACCGACTAACGCGTGACCGCGCGGCGTTATCTGAGGCGAGAGACGCTGCCAGTCAATCACTCTCCGAAAATCAACTAGATTTACAGCCAACTGAAACGTCAAGTCGCGATAGTAAAAAAACTAACGCTGAATCAACTGAAGAGCAGGGAGATAGGCTGCACTGAGAAAAATTATTCAGCTTTTTCGTAGCCCGTACTGAGTTGGTACTGGGTGCGGGTCTTTGCTTTATCATTCACCGTTAATGAATAAAAATAAACGGAGATGAGCATGGCAGACCCGCATCCACTCTTGTGGACGCCCAGTCCCGAGCGCATTGCGCGTAGTCGTTTGACTCATTATCAAGAATGGCTCGCCGCGCAAGGTAAGCACTTTGCTGATTACAACGAACTATGGCAGTGGTCGGTCGAGAATATCGACGAATTTTGGGCATCGATCTGGGATTATTTTGATATCCCTTGCTCGGTACCTTATAAGCAAGTACTGGCGAATCGCGCTATGCCCGGTGCAGTATGGTTTGAAGGTGCTAGGCTCAATTTTGCTGAGCAGTTGTTTCGATTTAATGTCGATCAAGGTAGCGGCGACAAACCGGCAGTGATTGCCGAATCTGAAACGCGTGCGCGCACCAGTTTGTCATGGCAGCAGCTACGTGAACAAGTCACTGTAGTTTCAAATACGCTACGCGCTTTGGGAGTGCAGCCCGGTGATCGAGTAGCAGCGTATCTTCCAAATACACCTGAAGCGGTGGTGGCATTTTTTGCGTGTGCCAGTGTCGGTGCAATTTGGTCATCGTGTTCGCCAGACATGGGTACGTCGAGTGTATTGGATCGATTTTTACAGATCGAACCTAAGGTACTGATCGCCGTTGATGGTTATCGTTATGGCGGCAAAGAGTTTGATCGCATGGGTGTGGTTGCTACGCTCAAGGATGAGCTTAAAACGCTGCAGCACACGGTTCTTTTTCCTTATCTTAATGAAGCCGCACAAATCGATGGCGCGATGTTGTGGGAAGAATTATTTTCGCATCCGGCGGCTAACGCATCGCCTATGGTTTTCGAGCAAGTGCCATCTGATCATCCATTATGGATTCTTTATTCATCAGGCACTACCGGCATGCCCAAGCCGATTGTCCATGGACATGGTGGAAGCTTAGTCGAAGCCGTTAAGGGTAATGCCTTAGCACTTGATTTAGGCGAAAACGATCGATTTTTGTGGTTCACCACCACCGGCTGGGTGATGTGGAATGCGCAGATCACAGCACTCTTAGTGGGATCGACGATTTGTATTTATGACGGTAATCCGGGTTATCCCGATATGAGTCGTTTGTGGCGTTTTGCAGAAGACATGCAACTCACATTTATGGGAGTGGGTGCGGCCTTTTACGCCAACTGCATGAAAGCAGGTATCGAACCAGCCAAGATTGCTGATTTAAGTCGATTACGTAGTCTAGGCTCCACCGGCTCACCGCTGGCAGATGAAGCTTTTCATTGGATTTATCAGCAGGTGCATGCAGACCTTATGCTGGCCTCAATTAGCGGTGGTACGGATGTGGTGGCTTCGTTCGTCGGTGCGTGTCCAGTACTGCCTATTTTTGCGGGTGAAATGCAATGTCGCTCGCTTGGTATTGCGGTGCATGCGTTTAATGATCAGGGTGATTCAGTGATTGATGAAGTAGGGGAGTTGGTCGTCACTCAACCGATGCCGACGATGCCTTTATTTTTCTGGAATGA